>CBIHQZ010000564.1:0-5250 GCA_966212315.1 uncultured Myxococcales bacterium | reverse complement strand
TACGCTTCCCGCCCGTGGGCGATGCGTGCGGGTGGCGCGCTCGGTCGATGGACGACGGCCGCGCCGCGGTGTCGATGAAAGAATCGCGAGGCCCGCCGACAGCCGGCGCCGAAGCCCGCGCAAAGCACGAGAGCGGCGATGGCGACCGCGAGACGAAGGGAGCGTGCGTGCATCGGAGCCGTCCCTATACCGCACCAATCGTCGGCTCGACGCCCGCGAATCATCACGCACGGGACTCGCCGAGGCGTCGCGAGCGACCCCGGTTGCGCGTTTCGCTGTCCCGCGCGCGCTGCGCCGTTGCGTCTCACCCCCCGCCATGGCTATCTCCGCCGGCGATGTCCGATTCGAAGACAGCCCCCACCGCTACCGCACCCACGCCGTCGTCCCCGGAGTCCGCGGGCGATCACGAAGCCCTCGAGGACATTCGCCGCCGCAAGGGCCAGGCATGGCTCGCGCACGGTCATCTTCCGTACGGGAACAACACCGGGACCCTCACGCGCATCGCCGACATTCTCGGAACACACGCGGCCGAGGACGCACCCACGATCGAGAGCACGCACGCGAACGTGACGTACCGCGTGGCCGGGCGCGTGATGTTGAGCCGCCTGCAAGGGAAGCTGCGATTCATGCAGCTCCGCGACGGGTCGGGGGAGCTTCAGCTGTTCATCTCGAAGGCCGACGTCGGTGAAGCGACGTGGGGGATGCTGGAGCAGGTCGATCTTGGCGACGTGCTGCTCGCTGAAGGCGCGCCGATGCGGACGCGCACGGGGCAGCTCTCGATCAAGGTTCGCACCGTTCGCCCGCTCACCAAGGCGCTTCGCGCGCCCGCGAAGTTCGCCGGGGTCGAAGACGTCGAGATCCGCTATCGCCAGCGCTACGTCGACCTCATCGACAACAACGCGACCGTTGCCGACGTCTTTCGGGCGCGCACCCTCGTCGTGTCCGCGCTGCGAGAGTTCCTCGATCGCCGCAACTTCCTCGAGGTCGAAACGCCGCTGCTCCATCCGGTGCGCGGCGGCGCCACCGCGAAGCCGTTTCGCACGCATCACAACGCACTCGACATGGGGCTGTACCTGCGGATCGCGCCCGAGCTGTACCTCAAGCGATTGATCGTGGGCGGGTTCGATCGGGTCTACGAAATTGGCCGCACGTTCCGCAACGAGGGCATCAGCACGCGACACAATCCCGAGTTCACGATGCTCGAGTTCTATCAAGCGTACGCAACGTACGAAGACCTGATGGACCTCACCGAGGAGATGTTCGGGTTCGTCGACGCGCGCCTTCGCGAAGCGCTTCCGAAGTTCGGCGAGAACCGCCCCTTCGCGCTCGCCCGCCCGTTCGCGCGCGTTCGGATGACCGACGCCCTGCGCAACGCCATTGCGAAGCGGTATCCGGCCCTCGCGAGCAAGTGGGACCTGCTCGGTGCGACACCGGGCGCCGAATCGACGTGGGCGGCCTTCCAGGCAGCCATCGTCGACGCTCGCGTCGTCCCCGTCACCCCCGACGAGCGCACGTACATCAGCAAGTGCCGTACTTCGGGCGAATTGCTCTTCGCAGCCTACGAAGTTTTCGCCGAGAAACACCTCACGGAAGACTATCGGACCGCCGACGGTTCGCAGAGCGTGCCCGTCTTCATCGTCGACTACCCCTTCGACGTCTCGCCCCTCGCGCGCAAGAAGGACCGCGACGTCCAGCGCGCGCAGTACGGCGAGGTCGACGTGGAGTTCGCCGACCGCTTCGAACTCTTCGTCGAAGGCCGCGAACTCTGCAACGCGTTCTCGGAACTCAACGACCCCGACGACCAGGCGGCCCGCTTTCGTGCGCAACTCGACAACCGTGCGCGCGGCGACGAGGAGGCGATGGACTACGACGCCGACTACATCCGGGCCCTCTCGTACGGCATGCCCCCGACCGCTGGGTTCGGCCTCGGTGTCGACCGCTTCGTCATGGCGCTCACCGGCGCACCGTCGATCCGCGACGTGATTCTCTTCCCGCTCCTCCGTCCCGAATCGGGAGGCGCATGAAAACCCTCCGAACCTCGCATCGCGCTCACGGGCAGCGGCGCCCGTAGTTCATGTTCCCGCTCACGATCACCGTCATCGTACTCACGCGACGCTTGCGATCGGCAGCGCGCGACGTGGTGCGCATGCTCTGGGCGGCGCTTCTCGTCGCCCTGGGAGTCGTTGCGGTCGTCGCATCTGCCCGCATTCTCGCGCGCAATCCCGACGTCAATCCGTTCGTCCCCGGTGGTGTTCGACTCGGCGCGATCATGCTCTTCGTCGAGGCGTACTTCGTCACATCGACGGTGTGGCTCCCGCGCATCTTCGATCGCCTCGAGGATTCCGGCGCGGGGATGCTGGTCGCAGTCCGTCAGCTCCGCTCGCGTAAGTCGGGCTTTCTCACCTGGATCTCGTTTCTCGCATTCCTCGGCGTCGGACTCAGTTCGTTCGGACTGTGCTTCACGATCTCGATCATGGGTGGCTTCGGCAACGACCTGAAGCGCAAGATCCTCGGGAACAACGCGCACGTCGTCGTCGACCACGACCGCGAAGGCATCGCCAACTGGCGGCCACTGCTCCGTCAGTTGAACGCCGTTCCGGGCGTCGCATCTGCCACGCCGCTCGTGCAGGGCGAAGTGATGGTGACGTCGCAGACCAATCTCTCGGGCGTGATTCTTCGCGGCATCGATCCGCGCGGCGGCGGCCCCGTTGCGGCACTGCGGCGCGAACTCGTCCGCGGCCGCATCGAGTATCTCGAACAGCCCGAACGCTTGCTCGACCTCACGCCCTTCGATCGACGCCCGGTCACGTCACGCGAGAACGAGGCGCCCTCTTCGACGCCAGTCGCACGCAACGCACCTGCGCCCGCGACGTCGGCTTCGAGTGCACCGCCAGCCGTCGATCCACCGCGCGGCATCGCGGGCGACTTGCTTCCCGGCATCATCGTCGGTCGCGAACTCGCGGTGAACCTTCACCTGCAGGCCGGTGACGAAGTGCGCGTGGTCTCGCCCTTCGGCGGCATGATCACGCCGGCCGGACCGCTCCCCAAGACGCGGTTGTTTCGCGTGGCCGGGATCTTCTATTCGGGGATGTACGAGTACGACACGAAGTACGCGTACATGACGATCCCCGTCGCGCAGAACTTCTTCAACTACGAGCGCGACGAGATCACCAGCATCGAGGTGCGCGTAGCCGACGTCGACTCGGCCGATGCGGTCGCCGAAGCGATTCAACCCATCGCGCGACCGCTCCATCTTCGCGTGCGCGACTGGAAGCAGCTCAATCAGAATCTCTTCCGTGCGCTGCGCCTCGAGAAGCTGATGATGTTCGTGCTCCTCGGCGTTGCCATCGTGGTCGCCAGCTTCGCGATCGTCGCGACGCTGCTTCTTCTCGTCATCGAGAAGGGACGCGAGATCGCCGTGCTCAAGGCGATGGGCGCCAGCGATCCGTTCATCGCGCGCGTCTTCGTGTTCGTCGGCCTTCTCATCGGCGGCGTGGGCAGCACACTCGGGGTGAGCACCGCGCTGCTCGTGTGCACGCTCATCCAGAAGCTCGGAATCCCGCTCGATCCCGAGGTGTATTACATCGATCGTCTGCCGGTGTTCATCTCGCTCCCGGACTACGCCTTCGTCACCATCATCGCGGTGATGGTCTGTCTCGTCGCAACGCTCTATCCCGCCTACGCCGCCGCGCGATTGCGCCCGGTCGAGGGCATGAGATTCGGATGACCCTCGCCGCCAAAGGCTCGCGCTCGTGACTCACACACTGAATGCCGATCCGCGGACGATCGTCGAGGTCCGCAACGTTCGGAAGCTCTACGTCCACGACGACAAGCCGCTCGAAGTGCTCAAGGGCGTATCGCTCACGATTCACGCGGGCGAGATGCTTTCGGTCGTCGGACTCTCGGGCGCCGGGAAGAGCACGCTGCTCCATCTGATCGGAACGCTCGATCAGCCGAGTCAGGGTTCACTCGTGATCGACGGTCAGGAAGTCACGTCGATGACCGGCGTGCGCGTCGCGGCGCTGCGCAACGAGACGATCGGCTTCGTGTTCCAGTTCCATCACCTGCTTCCCGAATTCACGGCGCTCGAGAACGTCATGATGCCGGGGTTGATCAGCGGGAAGATGTCGCGGTCGAAGCTCGAATCGACGGCGCGCGAACTCCTTCGCGAGGTCCGTCTCGAACACCGCGTGTCGCACCGGCCATCGGAGCTGTCGGGTGGCGAACAGCAGCGCGTCGCACTTGCCCGCGCGCTCGTGTTGCGCCCGAAGCTGCTTCTCGCCGACGAGCCCACCGGCAACCTCGACTCCGCGAACAGCGAAACGATGAACGAGCTGTTCTTCAATCTGAACCGCACGCACGGCACGACGATGGTGATCGTCACGCACAACGAAATGCTCGCGGCTCGCATGCCCCGCGTCGTGAAGATGCGCGACGGGCTGATCGTCGAGGACATTCGCACCGGCGATCCATTTCGCGTGGCTTCACCCGCACCGTCGGAGGGCGAACCGGTCGCAGTCGAAGAACCGGTGCGTACGACCGACGAAGGTTCTTCCTCCCCCGCGACGTGATTCGTTTCCGCGCCTTGCTCCCGGACACAGCGCCGGGTTATAGCCCCCCGGCTCGACCAAAACCCATGCGGCGTGTGCTTCGTTCAAAACAGTTTTTCGCCGCCTGCGCGTTCGCGCTCGGTGCCCCCATCGTTCTCGCGGCGACTCCCGCGTACGCACAGTTCGGCGCGCCTCCGGGACCACCGCCCGGCATGCAAGGCGATCCGTCGCAAGTGCAGCCGACCGGAGGTCCTCCCGGTCCACGCCACGGCAGCGACGACGAACTCCCGCCGCGCTCCGCGTACGAAGCGCCCGATGCGACCCCGCAGACCGGCACGTGTACGGGACCGCGCGTCGTGCGCGTCGCGTTCGCGGGTCTGCAGCGCGTGTCGGCCGGCGACATTCGCGACTCGGTTCACACGCACGAAGGCGATTGCTACAACCGCGGCGCGCTCTCGCGTGACGCCCACTCGCTGTGGGACCTCGGCTTCTTCAACGACGTGCAGGTCGCCGCGGATCCGACCGACGAGGGCGGTATTCTCGTTCGCTTCGTTCTCGCCGAGCGACCCAGCATCCGCGAAGTCCAGATCGAAGGACGCGACGCGGTCGAAGAAGACAAGATCCGTGAAGTGATCGAGCTGCGCGAAGGCTCGGTGCTCAGCGAGAGCGCCGTCCGTCGCACGGCGCAACGCATTCGCGA
>CBIHQZ010000563.1:0-5265 GCA_966212315.1 uncultured Myxococcales bacterium | reverse complement strand
GGGGCCGCGGGGGGCGCGGGACGCTCCTCGTCAGCGGGCATCGCCGCGGCGCTCACGGCCCTGATGCTGCTGCTGTTTCTCGGAAGCTGGCGCAGCACCATCATCGTCATCGTATCGATCCCGCTCTCGATCCTCGTCTCGATCATCGCGCTCGCCGCGCTCGGGCAGACCCTCAACGTGATGACCCTCGGCGGCATGGCGCTCGCCGTCGGAATCCTCGTCGACGATGCCACCGTCGAGATCGAGAACGTGCACCGCAACCTCGGGATGAAGAAGCCGATGGTGCGCGCGATTCTCGACGGTGCCGCGGAGATCGCCGTCCCCGCGTTCGTCTCGACGCTCTGCATCTGCATCGTGTTCGTACCGGTGGTCTTCATCGCCGGCGCCGCGAAGTCGCTGTTCGTCCCGCTTTCGATGTCCGTCGTGTTCGCGATGATGACGTCGTACGTCCTCTCGCGAACGCTGGTCCCCACCCTCATGCGTTTCCTCCTCGCGAAGGAAGCCAAGGACCACCTCGAGGGACACACGGGTCCGCGCGGGTTCTTCGGGCGCTTCCACGACGGGTTCAATCGCCGCTTCGATCGACTGCGCGACGGCTACGGTCGCGGGCGGGCGTTGGCGCTCCCGCATCGGGCCCACCCCCACACCGTGTTCAGCGCATTCGTGATCGCATCGGTCGTCGTGCTGATTCCGCAGATCGGGCAGGACTTCTTCCCGACGGTCGACGCCGGACTCATCAAGCTGCACGTGCGTGGCATCCCGGGAACGCGTCTCGAGGAAACCGAACGACGCTTCGGCGACATCGAAAACACGATCCGCACCGTGATCCCGCGCCGCGAGATCCGCACGATGCTCGACAACATCGGCACCCCGGTGTCGGGTCTCAACATGTCGCTCAGCGAAGGCGCGCTCATCTCGTCCGCCGACGGGCAGATCATGATCGCCCTCGAAGAGCATCACCGGCCGACCGCGGACTGCGTTCGCCGGCTGCGCACGCTCCTTCATCGCACGTACCCGGACCTCACGTTCTTCTTCCTCGCGCCGGACATGTCCACGCAGGTGCTGAACTTCGGGCTCGCTGCACCGATCGACGTCCAGCTCTCCGGTGCGCCGGGTTCCGACGAGCAGTTGCTGGCGATCGCGAACGATCTCGCCGCGCGGATCTCGCGCATTCCGGGCGCCGTCGATGTCCACCTCGCGCAAGTGCCCCACGTGCCCGCGTTGCGCGTCGACGTCGACCGCACCATGGCCGGGCAGGTCGGACTCACGCAGCGCGATGTCGCCAGCGATCTGCTCGTGTCGCTCTCGTCGAGCGGGCAGGTATCACCCGGCTACTGGCTCGATCCGCGCCGCGGGGTTCAGTACCTCGTCGCGGTGCAGACCCCGGCGTTCCAGATCGACTCGATCGACGCACTCAATCGCACGCCCCTCTCGACCGGGCCCGGGACGACGCCGCAGATGCTCTCGAACGTCGCGCAGATCTCTCGCACCACGACCCCCGCGAACATCACGCACTACAACGCGGCCCGCACCTACGACGTGCAAGCGAGCGTCGATGGCACCGACCTCGGCTCCGTCGGCAGCGCCGTCAATCGCATCGTCGCGGACGTGACTCGGCATCTGCCGCGCGGCGGGCAGATTCGCGTGCGCGGACAGGTCGAGAGCATGGAGTCGTCGTTCCGCGGACTCGGCTACGGGCTCATCTTCGCGGTGCTGCTCGTGTACCTGCTGCTGGTCGTGAACTTCCAATCGTGGCTCGACCCGCTGGTGATCTTGATGGCGCTGCCAGGCTCGGTCGCGGGCATCGTGTGGATGCTCTTTCTCTCGCGCACCACGCTCAGCGTGCCGGCATTGATGGGATCGATCATGTGTGTCGGCGTCGCCACCGCGAACAGCGTCCTCGTGGTCACGTTCGCCAACGATCAGCGCAAGGTCGGGCGTGATGCGACTCACGCCGCACTCGCGGCCGGCATGACCCGCCTGCGACCCGTGCTGATGACCGCACTCGCGATGATGATCGGCATGCTCCCGATGTCCATCGGACTCGGCGAAGGCGGCGAGCAGAACGCGCCGCTCGGCCGTGCAGTCGTCGGCGGTCTTCTCGTCGCGACGTTCGCGACCCTGTTCTTCGTTCCCGTGATGTACAGCGTTCTTCGCCGGCGTCCGCCGGTTCATGCAGAGTTGGAGGGCGTATGAGCGCCGATCCGCCGGACCACCGATCGAATCAATCGCCGACGCCGATTCCCGCGGCGGCGCAAGAACCGCACGACGAACTCGGGTTCGAACTCCCTCCGCCCGCGTCGATGAGTGGGACGCGCGTGATCGCGATCGGACTCGTCATCGCACTCGGTCTCGGTGGCGCGTTCGCGGCCACCTACATTCCGAAGCGACGCGCGCGTGCGGCCCTCGAAGCGCATACCGCCGAGACGACCCACGCGCTCCCGCGGGTGGAGTTCGTGACGCCGCGCGCGACCGCGGCCGAGCGCCAGCTCGCGCTCCCGGGGAGCATTCGGCCGCGCGAAGAGACCGTGATCTATCCGCGCGCGAACGGCTACGTGCGGCGCTGGCTGGTCGACATCGGCGACCACGTGACCGAAGGGCAGCAGCTCGCGCAGATCGACACGCCCGAACTCGACCAGGAGATCTCGCAGGCGCGCGCGCAGCTCGCGCAAGCACAGGCACTCGTCACGCAAGCGAGCGCGAATCGCGATCTCGCGCGCACCGAGGTCGAGCGCTATCGCGCGCTGGCGCCGACGGGATACGCATCGCGATCCGAACTCGATCAACACGAAGCGCAGGTTTCGACCACTGCGGCTTCGGTGGGCGTCGCAGGCGCAGCCGTGCGCGTGCAGCGCGCGAATCTGCAGCGACTGCTCGAACTGAAATCGTTCGCGCGTGTCACCGCACCGTTCGCGGGAACCATCTCTTCACGCACCATCGATCGCGGTGCGCTGGTGAGCGCGGGCACGACTTCGCCCTTGTTCCGTCTCGTCGCGACCGACCCGGTGCGTGTCTTCGTGCAGGTGCCGCAGGATCTCGCGCCGAGCGTGCGCGCCGATCTCACCGCGCGAGTCACCGTGCGTGAGTTTCCCGGTCGTACGTTTGCCGGGCGCGTAACCCGCACGTCGGGTTCGCTCGACGCGGCAACCCGCACGCTGACCACCGAGATCGACGTGCCGAATCCCGACGGAACGCTGCTGGCCGGCATGTATGCGGACGTCGCGATCGCGCTCCCAGCGACGCATCGAACGTGGCAGATCCCCGCCACCGCGGTGCTCAACGACGCGAGCGGCACGCGCATCGGCGTGATCGACGAAGCAAACGTGGTTCATCTGGTGCCCATCACGATCGAACGCGACACCGGCACGTTGGTGCAGGTGCCGAATGCGTTCACCGGCAACGAGCGGGTGCTTCGCATCGCGAACGTGAACCTCGCCGAGGGGACGCGGGTCGAGCCGGTGGCCGCCGCCGTGATTGCGCCGGCGGGGCGGTAGCGGGAGCGGAGGCGGAGAGTGTCGGTCGTTTACGTTTTACGATGACGTTTACGTTTACGGTTTGAAGGCACGGATTCGCTGAGCGAGGACACCGCGTCTCCCAAACCTGGTCGTAAGCGTAATCGTAAACGGAGCGCGCCCTCGCCACCGCGGACGCACTCGGGCCTTCACCCGCCCGCGCTGGTGTAGTGCCCCACCGCGCGAGTCCAGGTGAAGCGCGAGACCGACGCGAACACCACGGCACCACCGAGCGCGGCCGCGAGATGAATGCCGTCGAGTCGACCGAGCAACGCGAGTGCGGGGTACGTCGTCATCACCGCGAGCGGGATGACGAACGTGAACAGGATCGAAAGCGCGCCGCGAAACACCGAGGCCGGCCAGCGGGCTGCGTCGTACACCGAGGCGAAGAGAAACGAGAGGTTGTCGACGCGCACAACCACGAACGCCAGGCACGCGACCATGATGAACAGCGAGTAGAGCATCGTCGCCGCGCCGAGGAAGAGCAGCAGACTGGTCACCAGTGCGGTCGCGCTCGGGATGCGATCGAGACGCGCGAGGCCGTAGCCGATGATCGCGAGGCCGCCGATGACGTCGGTGATCTTGCGAAGCTCGAACTTCGACGTGGAGACGAGAAACTGCGCGTCGGCCGGCTTCAACAAGAGGAAGTCGAGCGTGCCCTTGCGGATCTGTTCGACCACGTTGGTGAGCGATGGTTGGATCGCGCCGTCGAGCACGCCCTTGAGCAGCGTGAACCATCCGACGACGAGCAACGCTTCGGGCCACGTCCATCCCGCCACCGAGCCGCGTCGCTGGAAGAGCACGAGGAGCGGCACGAGTGCGGTGATCGTCCAGAACACCGAGAGGATCGCGTTGACGATGAAGTCGACGCGGTACTGCAACGTGAGAAGCGCCGAGGCTCGGAGCTGGACCGCGAAGAGTCGGAGATAGCGCCGCATCGCGATCACCCTCCGAACGCGGCAAAGTGCCGGACCGCTGCGCGCCACATCGCGAGTCCGCCGACGATGACCACCAGCGCATACGCGCCCTGCACCGCGAGACCCACCGCGATCTCACCGCGCGAGAGTCGCCCCGTCAGGATCTCGACCGGGAACGAGAGGATGAATCGGAACGGCAGCCAGTGCGCGACGCGAAGCACCCCGCGCGGGAGCAGATCGAGCGGGAGGATGTAGCCCGAGAAGACGAAGTAGAACGCGAGCCATCCGTCGAAGAGCGCCAGCGAACTCTCGATGAACACACCCAGCGTGCCGATCACGGTCATCACCGCGAAGTTGAGCGCCCACGCCATCGCGAGCGCGATCGGGAGCGCGAGCCACGCGAACCAGTCGTGCGCGAGATGCCCGCGGCCGAGGAAGAAGAGCGCAGTGCCCGCGATCGGCAACGCGAGGGCGATGCGCATCGGCAGCGCGGCGAGGTTGTCGCTCGCGTACGAAATGAACGGATGGATCGGGCGGAGAAGCCGCATCGCGAGCGTCCCCTGTTTGATCTCCCAGTTCATCTCCCACACGACCCACGAACTGGTGAGCAGTCGCACGATGAGCGCCGACACGAAGTACGCCGCGAAGTCCGCTTGCCCGTACGGGCCCACCGGCGCGTCGCGAGCCACCGCGGTCCAGAGCGCGAGCATCACGAGCGGCATGTTCGTGGTGAGCACCCAGATGAAGAACTCGCTGCGGTACGCGAGCGCGGCGGCGAGTCCGACGCGGTACATCCCGGGTAGCGCGCGCGCGACGCGGTCGAGTTCGCGCATCGT
>CBIHQZ010000562.1:0-5272 GCA_966212315.1 uncultured Myxococcales bacterium | reverse complement strand
CATCCCGAGAACCACGCGATCGCGACACCGAGCGCAGCGCAACTCGCCGCCGATCTGCACGGCGCCTCGCTCCCGGCCCGACCGTTCCTCGCGCAGGGAAGCGGCGCCGCGGTCTATCTCATCGATTCGCCACCGCCGTTGTGGGCCGACGTCGAGTCCAGCGATCCGCCCTCGTCGCTGCGGTACAACGAACCGCGCACGATCACGTTCCGCGTGCGCAATCGAGGTTCGATGGTGTGGCGCGTCGGGGACGTGTTCATCGCGCCGACGGCACCGCGCAATCACGCCAGCGCATTCTGCAACAGCGACGCGTGGCCCTCGTGTCGACGCGCTGCAACGCTCGAGCACGACACGGCGCCCGGCAACGTCGCGACGTTCGTCGTGCACGTGCGCGCGCCGATGCCTTCGTCCGCGACGTCGGTGCGCGAGTGCTGGGGCTTCGTCGCGAACAGTACGCACTGGTTCAGCGACCGAGGACAGATGGGGCCGTCCGACGACGCGCTCTGCCAGCGCATCGCACTCGTGAATCCGCCGGTGGCTTTCGATGGCGGCACGCCACTGCCCGTCGATGCGGGAACGACGACCGCACCCGATGCGTCCGACGACGCGAGCACCGACGACGACGCGAGCGAGCAGCCATCCGCGATCGACGACGATGCGAGTGCCGGTGCGGATGCCGAAGACGATCTCGCCTACGTGGACGACGCGCCCTCGGAGGACGACGCGAGCGAAGCCGACGGCGGCGGCAGCGGCGTACGCGAGGACGGACGCGACGGAGGCAGCGGTCGATTGGCGGGTGGATGTTCGGCATCGCGTTCGTTGCGCCCGCGCGATCGTGACCGCGCGTCGATCGCCGTGCTGTTGCTGGTCGGCGCCTGCGTTGTGCGGAGAAAGCGCCGGGCAGTGAGCCGGTGAGTTCGGTTGTGTTCGTCCCCAAAGATCTGTGGTGGCACGCCGCGACGTGCCTGTGCGAACGGCGACCCGGATTGCGATTCGATCGAAAGGCGAGGTGTCCTGATGCATGCAACTCAACGCGTAGATCTCAGGCTCGTGATGCTCGGCGCGGCGTTGATCGCCGGCACAGGCGCATGCGCAGTCTCGCTGGAGGACAGCGATGCATCGAGCGAAGAAGACGCGCGCGACGGTAGCGATGCGCAGCCGAGCGAGTCGTCGTCGGATGCAGTCGCGGGTGACGCGTCGGACGACGTGGCGGAGCGCGCGATGGACGCAGGGCGCGATGCCGCTCGCGCAACGGATGCCGCAGTCGATGCACATCGCGCAATGGACGCCGCAGTCGATGCCCATCACGCGACGGATGCCGGCACGGATGCGCGCGTGATCATGGATGCCGCACGCGACGTCGCATCCGATGTTCGTCCGAGCGATACCGGCACCGACGTCACGCGCCCCGCGACCGTCACCGTGCACTTCACCGCGCCGACGGACGGCGCGACCGTCTCGGGCGTCGTGGCGCTGCGTGCGACCGCAAGCGCGACCGCGGGGCTCACGCGCGTGGACTTCTTCAGCGCGGGTGGCTCGTACCGCATCGCGAGCGACACCACCGCGCCGTACGGCGTCGATTGGTACACCGATGGATACGTCCCCAATGGCACGCAGCGACTCCGCGTGGTCGCGTTCGACACGGCCGGTCGCCAGGCCGTCGACGAGATCGACGTGCACGTGCAGAACACCGCGCCACCCGCGTCGACCCTCCCGGCCGCCGACGTCGCGCGCGTGACGAGCTATTTCGAAGCGCATCGAAACGCGCGCTACATGGAGACGAACTGCCAGTCGACGACCTATCCGGGTTGGACCGGTGTGCCGTTGAAACTCTGTCGCTACACGGTCTCCGATGCATACAGCGGCGGAACGCGATGGGCCGACGTGATCCTCGCGGATGCGGAGCCCGCGCAACTCGCACGCTGGGTCGTGCAGGCGGCCCTCGAACATCGCGGGCGTGTGTTGCAGAGCGATATCGATGCGCTCAGTCGTCGCGTCATCGAGCAGAGCGGCGCGATGTTCCCCGTGGCCGGCGTCGTCTACGAAGACATGGACGGCACGGGACAGCGCATCTACCCGTTCCGCAACGGCGTCACCGTCTCGATCGACGGGTTGCCGTACGCGACGCGAGAGCAACCGTCGTCGTCACAGATGGCGGCGTATCGCACCGGCACGATCTCGTTCGTCGGGCGCTACGGACGCATCGTCGGCACGATGCCCGCCGACTGGACCGCCCTCACGCACGAAGCCGTCGCAGCCGATCGTTCGAACTGGCCGACCATCGTCGGTCGCGAGTTCCACGCGGCGTGGGGACACGATCGCAACGCGCTGTTCGTGGCGTGGGCGAATGCGAATTTGTGAGGCTGCGGACGCAGGACGAGTCGATCACTACGGACCGCTTGCCACCGGAATGACCTCGACGTGCCAGTGGTCGTCGCACGACGCGTGAACGAGGCCGGCGTCGGTCAACCGATCGCACGGTGAGCCATCGATCGGGCGACAGCAGAGCGCCCCGGCGATCGGCTCCGACGGGCAGATCGGATCGTGGTTGCAGCAGTACCAGGTCATCTCGGGTGCGACGCATCGACAGTCGCCGTCCGATCGCGGATGGCAGGCGATTCCAGCGGTTGTGCAGGGAGCGCCCGTCGTGGGAGCCGAAGTCGGACACGCCGGATCCTCGCACCACCATCGACCGTGTTCGCATGCGCAACGTTGCGTCGCGTACGCGCAAGTCCGCCCTTCGAAGGCCGGCGCGCACGAGAAGTCATGATCGGGAATGTGGCTCGGACAGTATGTGCCGGCGTCGCACTGCATCGTCGGGGGCTCCCCGCACGCGGTCAGCCATGCGGAGAAGGCAACGAAGAGGAGACGCCGCCAGCGCGTGCGCATCTGGATCAGGGTATCAGTGGTGATGTCACGGCGGTCGCTGCGACACCCTGTGACTGGCGTGACCCTGACACCGCGTCGTGAGCGCACTTCGCTACCGTTGCTCGTGCCACGAACGGCGTCCGCGCAAGATCCGAACGCCGTTCATCACTTCGAGGACGCCGAAACCCACCGACGGCAGGCCGAGCGCCGTCACCCCGCCCGACCAGTTGCAGTACAAGACTCCGCCGATCGCGGCGACAGCGCCGATCGCGACGTGCGCCCACCCGCGCTTTCGCAGTGCGAGTTCGAAGCGAATGGCTGGATCGAGCCCTTCGAAACGCAGATCGTAGCCGCACGCGCAGCGAGGGGCGTTGAGTCGATACGACAGATCGCACGCGGGACAGCGACGCTCTTCGCGTTCGAGGGTGCTCAACAACGCGTCGTCGTCGATCTCTCGGTACATGGTCGGTCACCTTAGCATTCGGAGGTGTGCGAGCAGAACGCGCCGGTGACTCATGGCCTTGCAGCGTGCGTGGCGGGGAGCGCGTTCGTCGGAGGTCGGCAAGGTCGCCTGCGAGTGAACGGCAAGCGCGTCGGCTTCGTGCCTCCGACTTCGCTCCGAACCATCCGCGCGCAACGCTCGACGGACGCGAGCGGTGTGTGCGCCACGCCCGAACTCGTGCGCGAGTGATCGCGCGGGCGCGCTCGCAGGTTGAACGCACTCCCCCTACGCAGCCTAGTACGCGACGACTTCACCGGTCGTGACACGCGGCGAGTTCGGCAGCAGCCAGCTTCTCGCGGACCAGCGCCGCCGCTCGTCGGTTCGATTCCTCCGCGCCGGCCCTGCTCTCGAAGATGCTCGCGGAGATCATCACGCCCGCGCCAGCATCGACCCAGTAGTAGACGACGAAGCCCGGAATCGCGGACACGATCGGCAAGAAAGCTTCTTCCACCTGGCGTCCGGCCTCGCCGGGATCGGTCACCCCTTCGTACCTCCGCACGGTTGCATACATGGCTCCCCCTCATCGGTGCGCAGCGATCACGGGCTGCATCGCGTGTGCCTTCCCGAGCACGACAGCAGCGCCTCGGCGTTGCTCGAAGACGCTCGAGCACACGTGACGCGATCGGCGTCGCGCGCGTCCGCCTTGTGCGCGCGCGGATGATCCAAGGCCGCGGATGCTTCGCCCGAGAACGTCATGGCGAGCGAGCGTCGCGGTCGCGCGCCGGGCAGCTACGGTGCGCCGAGCAGCCGGCACGCCGCGCGTTCGATCAGTCGTCGCGGTAGTAGCCCCCGCCGTGCGAACTGGCTCCGCTCGCGTGTCCGCTCGAATGGCGTCGAGGACGGAACACGCCCATGCCGTAGAAAACAGGATCGTACCCGCCGATTCGGCCGTAGCCGGTGCCGCCCGTGTACGAAAGCCCGAGTGCGGGGACATTCGCGCTGGGCGTGCGAGACCGCTCGTAGCAGCCGCTCGCCAGCGCAGCACCCATCACGAGCACGCCGAGTGCAATCCGTCGTCGAACGGTTGAGCGCATGCGAGCCTCCCTCGGTCCGTATGACGCAACCCCCGTTCCGATCGACTGCCTCGAGCATTGTCGGTTGCTCGACCCCGGCACGGATAAAACCTCCTTGTCAGGTACGGGGGAGCGGCGGTCGACGACAGAGGACACGCTGAGCACGGGTCGACGATCGAAGTCTGGAAACGGGCGGCCGCGCGACGGAGATGCGCACTGGGTCGTGTCGCCTCCACCGGCGGACATCGGGTGGAAGCGCGAGTCGCTCGTGGTGGTTCATCGAAGCGAGTTGTGAGGTCGCTCTCGCTCGCGCGCGTCGGAGCACCGACGATCCATCGCGGATCTCGCGATCGGCTGGCTCGCAGTGACCGACACGAGCAGCAATGGATTCCCGCCCGTCTCGCATGGCGCGAACCTCGCCGTGAGTGGCACCCTCGGTGCCGCGTCTCACGGAGGTTCGACTCTCATGCCCCAACGTCGCATTCGCCGCATCCCGAGCCAGTTGGCGGTAACCGTTCTCACGCTCGCCGTGAGTAGCTGTTCGCCGCCGCCTGCCGCCGACGACGTCGTCTCGACCGATGCGCCCGCGACCGACGCGCTGGCGGACACGTCGGGTCTCGATGGGTCCGCCGATGCGTCGGGGCCGTGCACGCACGTGATGCCGGGACTCACGTGCTTCACGACGTGCGAGGTACTCGGGGCGAGCGGGTTGGAGGAACAACCGTGCGAGGTCTACTGCCCGACCGAAGACGACGCGGTGAACTACTGCAACGACGCCAACGGCCAGTTGGATCCCGACGGCTGCATGTGGAGCCGGCGTTCCGACGGCGGTACGTACGTCTTCTGTTGATGATTCGATGGCGACCCGGTCGGGTCGCACGAACGCACT
>CBIHQZ010000561.1:0-5273 GCA_966212315.1 uncultured Myxococcales bacterium | reverse complement strand
GTCGTGAACGCCGCGAGCGGGTTCTTGAGCGCATGCGTGATCTCGCCGGCGAGATCGCCGACCGCACGTACGGCCCGGTCGGGTGCGGCAGTCGGGTTCGTGGGCTTCTCGTCGAGTTTCATGATCGAAACGACTCCCTTCGGAGGTGAAAGTCCGCGCTGTGTATGCGTCCGCGAATCATCAAGGTTTTTTGGCGAAAAAGGACTGGCACGGAGTGTGTAATAAAGCACTTCGCGGCAGTGAGCAGCGGCGTTCCCCCCCCACGCCTCCTCGCTGCCGCTTTTTATTTCTCCTGGCCGTGACGATCGTCACGACGCCGGGGCTGCGGCAGCCAACTCGCGGGTCACCCGATCGAGCAGTTCCTCGATCTGATGGATGCGGCGAGGGTCGCGGCAGTCGCGCAGCGCGCGTTCGAGTTCGGCGCGCGCGTGTGGCAGATCCCCGAGCGAGATGAGTACGTCGGCCATGCGCACGTGCAGCTCGGGCGCCTCGGCGCGGGCAGCGCGCACGATCTCGAGCGCCTCGCCGTACGCCTGCGCGGCCCCGCGAAGGTCGTTGTGGGAGAGCGCCATGTCCCCGAGCACGACATGCGCGCGAAAGCGCTCCGCGGCGGCTGGACGCAGCTCGGTGGCGTTTCGGACGTCATCCTCGGCGCCGCCAGGATCGCGGGTGCGATAGCGCCGGCCCGCACGCTGGAGGTAGATCCGCGCGAGCTGGGTACGCACCTGCGCATCGCGTGGATTGGCAGCGACAGCTTGTTCGCCCTCGAGGATGGCGGTGTCGAGGTTGCGTGCCGCCCGCGCGATCACCATCTGGCGCGTGTGAAGCGCCGCATCGCGGGTGGGCTCGCTCTCGGTGAGCATTGTCGCGTACGCATCGCCGTGCGGCGCGAGGCCCGCGAGCGGGAGATCCTGCGCGCGTTCGAACAGCGCGAAAATCTGCGCCGAAGCGTCGTGGTAGAGCAGCGACGGCGCGCGGAACTCGAGACGGAGATCGTCGGCGCGCAGTGTTTCGCCGTCGCGCGCAATGGCGCGAAGTCCGTCGACGCCTGCGATGAAGCGGCCGAAGAACGCGCCGGGTTCGTCGATGCCGCACGAGGCCAGGTCGCGCTGCACACGCTCGTCGGCGAGTCGCGCCACCGCGCGATCGACGTCGACGCCGACCGGGTCGACCATTCCGACCAGCATGTAGTCCTGCCCCGAGACCATCTCGACCAGCGCGGCGCGCGGAAACACGCGCTGGAACGTGGCGAGG
This sequence comes from uncultured Myxococcales bacterium, assembly GCA_966212315.1. Classification (GTDB taxonomy): domain Bacteria; phylum Myxococcota_A; class Polyangia; order Polyangiales; genus CBIHQZ01. The sequence continues at coordinate 4,019 of CBIHQZ010000561.1, read as the reverse complement.
ATCGCGGTGACCGTGTCCACGTCGGTGCTGTAGGCATGGAACCACGCCGCCATCGCACCGCCCGGGCGCAAGCGCTGGCGCGCCGCTTCGAGCGCATCGAGCGTGAAGAGATCCGCCATGCCTGCGACCCATGGATTGGAGGGTTCGCTCACGATGACGTCGTAGCTGCGGCCGGTGCCGCGTACGTACAGCGACGCGTCTTGCGCGATCACCCGCACATGCGGTGATTCGAGCACTGCGTGATTCGCCTCGCGAAACTCGCGCCGCGCGGCGTCGATGACTTCGGGGAGCAACTCGGTGACGTCGACGTGCTGCACATCGGGCACGTCGCGCACGGCATCCACGGTCATGCCGCTGCCGAGACCGATCACCAGGACATCGCGGGGCGTGCGCGCGAGCACCGTGGGAACGATGCCGACCAGCATCTGCGTCGCCATGTCGCCGCCCGATGTCGCGTCGACCTTGCCATCGATCTGCAGCACCACCGCGCCGGTCTGATCGCGCCGCACGGCGACCGTGGCCTCGCGTCCGTACTCGATGCGCGCGATCTGGCCGAGATCGAGGTCCTCGGCACCGGTGTACAAGAACGGGCCGCCCATGAGCGACGCGGCGTCCCATCCGCGCGGGATGCGCACCGCGATCACGCCGAACACCACCAGGGCTGCGGCGACGCTCACGAGGCGCGTGCGATTCGCCGCCAGTGCAGGCCACCCGATGAGCAATGCCGCCACCGCGAGACACGCGCCGCACGCGAGCATCGAGCCCGCGAGAGTCAGCTTCGGCAAGAGCGCCAGCCCGATCAGCAGCGCGCCCGTCACGTTGCCGATCGCCATCGCTGCGAGCACCGATGCATTGGCGCGCGCGCGCGATGCGCCGTGGGCTTCGACCACACGTGCGGCGAGTGGAATCGACGCACCGATCGGCGCGATCACCGGGATCATCAGCGCCGCGAGCAACGCGAACGCGGTGGTCCACAGCGCCCCCATCGAGGGCGCGCCATGCGCGAACCGTGACGCACTCCAGGTCGGCAGCCGGGCACCGAAGTGCGTCGCGAGCAGGACGGCGAGTGCCCCCATCGCGAGCACCATCGCCAACGCCTCGCGCGGTTTGTTCGCGCGCTCGGCACGCGCCGCGGCGCTTGTTTCACCGACCGCGAGCGCACTCGTATGGGCAGCGACGGCGGCCGCGAGCGCGAAGGCACTGGCGCCGAACGCGAGCACACCGAGTCGCGAGAGTGCGAGCTGCCACGCAGTCGATGCGAGGCCGACGAGCGCGAGCGCCGGCCACAACGTTCGATCGCGCGAGCCGGTTTTTCGCGACGGCATCGCCGCTTCGATTTCGGGCGGGAGCGAGTCGCCGAAGGTGCGCGCGCCGATCCACGCGAGGAGATACCCGCCGGCCGCGAAGAAGAGCGTGTCGTGGACGCCGAGCGCGGGGGCGAGGGCGAAGGTCGCGAGCAACACGAGCGCAGCCGCACCGAACGAACTCGCCGCACCGCTGACGGCGGTGGCTTTCGCAGCGCCGCCGCCGTGCAACGCCGCCAATGCGGGATACGCCGCACCCGCAAGGACACCGAACGGGAGCGCGAGGATCATCGCGATGGCGAGCGACAGCGTCGCGCCGAGGGCGGGATGACCGTCGCCGAGCGCAACGATCGCGCGCGCACTCGGCCCCGCGAACAATCGCGCGAACCACGGCGCGAGAACGGTGAGCGCAGCGAGCGCGAGCAAGACGCGTTCGAGCAAGCGCCGCGCACGCGAAGGGTCGTCGGTCGCGGTTCGCTGCGCGAGGTATTCCGAAGCACCCCACGCCCCCACGCCGAGCCCGCCGAGAATCCCCGCCACCGCGCCCGATTGCGAAAGCGCCGTGCTCCCGACCACCGGTCGCAGCATGCGCGCGCCGAGCACTTCGCCCACCAGCGTCGCGCCGCCCGCCAGACCCGACGTAAGCGCCACGCGGATCGATCGACTCTTCTCGCTGAACACCGTCACACCGTCCGCGCCGTACATACCGCGCCGCGCGCGAGCACACACGCAAACGCCGACCGCGGTGCAACGCCGATCGCAACGAGCATCTTCCCGCGTACACTGCGGGCGTGAGCCGCGCCGCCATTCTCGTCGTCGACGACGAGCCGAACATCGTTCGCACCGTGAAGACCGCGTTGCGGGTCGAGGGCTACGACACCGACTCGGCCGAGAGCGGCACCGAGGGGCTCGAGAAGCTCGCCTCGCGTCAGTTCGACCTCGCGCTTCTCGACGTGAAACTTCCGGGGATCGACGGACTCGAGGTGCTTCGCCGCGCCCGCGCGCAAGGCGTGGATACCCCCGTCATCGTGATGTCGGGACACGGGACGATCGAGACCGCGGTGCAGGCGACGCGACTCGGCGCGCAGGACTTTCTCGAGAAGCCGCTCTCGACCGAGAAGCTGCTGCTGACCATCGCGAACGTGCTCGAATTGAAGCGCCTCGCGACGGAGAACAAGAAGCTCCGCCGGCTCACGGGCGCAACGGGCGCGCTGGTGGGCGAGAGCGCGGTGATGCGCGAATTGCGCGATCGCGTGCGGCTCGCGGCCAACGCCAACGCCCCGGTGCTGGTCACCGGCGAGCGCGGCACCGGCAAAGAGCTGGTGGCGCGGGCGATCCACGAGGGATCGCGACGCGCGAGCGGGCCGCTCGAGAAGCTCAATTGCGCGGCGGTGCCGGCGGAACTCATCGAGAGCGAATTGTTCGGTCACGAAGCAGGCGCGTTCACCGGTGCGTCGCGCGCGCGGCGCGGCAAGTTCGAGCGCGCACACGGCGGCACGCTCTTTCTCGACGAGGTCGGCGACATGCCTTCGCCGATGCAGGCCAAGCTGCTGCGCGTGTTGCAAGAGGGCGAGATCGAGCGCGTCGGCGGTCACGACGTGGTGAAGGTGAACGTTCGCATCGTCGCGGCGACCAATCGCGACCTCGCGGCCGATGCGGGCTCGGGTCGATTCCGTCCCGATCTCTACGACCGTCTCAACGTCGTGCCGATCCACGTGCCGCCGCTGCGGGCGCGACGCGACGACATCGCGCAACTGGTCGCGTCGTTTCTCCCGGCGGCCTGCGAAGCGAACGATCGCAGCGCCAAGAGCCTCACTGCGGCGGCGCTCCAACTGCTCACCCGCCATCCCTTTCCCGGCAACGTGCGCGAGTTGAAGAACCTCATCGAGCGACTGGTGATCCTCACGCTCGACGACGTGATCGACGAAGGTGATGTGCGCAGCGTCCTCCCGATCGCCGGCGCGCAGGCCGCGGGGAGCGACGGGTTCTACACGCCGGGAATTCCGCTTCGCGACATGCTCGACGCCGCCGAACGCGATCTCATCGCGCGATCGCTCGAGCATCACAAAGGCAACGCGACCCATGCCGCGCGCGACCTCGGCCTCGAGCGTTCGCACTTCTACAAGAAGATGCGCGCGCTCGGGATCAAGCGACCCGGCGCCGACGACGAAGACGCCGGCGACTGACCCGCGCGTCCGCACGGCGCCACCCGCTCACTGCGACGACCCGGCATTCCACTCATCCTGAGCGCAGTGCCGAGTCTGCGAGGCACGAAGTCGAAGGACGCCCACCCCGCGCGTGCGGGTCATTGCGCGCGCCGGGCGCTTCGCGTGTGATGCGCGAATGCATCGACGCGCTGCCTTCTTCGGCTCGATCGCTCTCGTCGTACTCAGCGCTCGCTGTGGCGGTGGACCGGCAAGCAGCGATGCGGTTCCGTTCGTCACCTCCATCTCGCCCGGCACCAGCGTTCGCAACATCGTCGTCACGCAGTACGCCGGCTCGACGCAGGCCGGCGAACCCGCCGCATGCTCGCTCGAAGCCGACTTGTTCGACGTCACGACCGCTGCCAACCGCGCGACCACGATGACCGACGGCGACTGCGCGCTCTACGCCGACGGCGCACCGCTCTCGTTCGATGGACAGAACTGGATCTGCGCCGGCGCGGTCGTCGCGAGCTACGGCGGGCGAAGCGAGAACCTGACCTACTGCCCGAGC
>CBIHQZ010000560.1:0-5277 GCA_966212315.1 uncultured Myxococcales bacterium | reverse complement strand
GCGGCACCTACGTCTTCTGTTGATGATTCGATGGCGACCCGGTCGGGTCGCACGAACGCACTGCCAACTCAACGAGCAGATCGCCGCCTTCGTCGCATCGCGATGCCGCACGCGAGCGCGCCCCACCAGAACGCGGTCGTCCTCGTTCGCACGTCGCTCGCCGCGCGGCAGCTGCATCCGCCGCTTGGATTCGCGCCACCACCGTCACTGCCGCTCGTGCGCGCGTCGATCGCGCCGGATCCATCGTCGAGCGACGCGACGTCGCCTTCGACGTCGACAGCTGCATCGCCATGCGTCCCCGCGTCGGGGCACTGCAGACCGTCGTCGATCGCACCGTCGCAATCGTCGTCGAGACCGTTGCACACCTCGACGCGGCCGCGACACGTGCGCCCGCCCGACATGATCGTCGAGTGGTATTGCGGCGCGGTCCATCCGGTCGCGTCGGTCAGCGCATCCAGCGTCACGGGCGTATCGAACGCCGCCCCGCGCGACGGGTGACATCGCCACCCCGCACCGGCCCGCGCACACAAGTCCGTGAGTCCGTCGCCGTCGAAGTCCGCCATGCGAATCGTCTCGTAGTGACTCGCATCGCCCCAGCCGGATGCATCCGACCACGCGGGGCCATCGACCGATCGGAACATCGTTCCGTCCCACCCCCAGCACGCGACGCCGGCGTTGCCGCGCGCGCAGACTTCTTCGTCCCCGTCGGCGTCGATGTCGCCCACGCGAATCGTTCGGTAGTTGCTCGGATCGGCCCATCCCGAAGCGTCCGCCAACGCCGCGACCGTCACGGTCTCCGCGAAGCCTGATTCACGCGACACGACGCATCGATAGTCGGTGCTCGTTCGAACGCAGAGATCGTCACGACCGTCGCCGTTGACGTCCGCGACACGCATCGTGCTCCAGTACTGCCGCGCACTGAACCCGCTCGCGTCGCTCCACGCAGGGCCGGTCCGTTCCGTGGGGAAGCCGTTGCCGTCGCTCAGCGCGCACCCGATGCCGGCAGCACCGCGGATGCAGACATCTGCCCGACCGTCGCCGTCGAGATCGCCCATGCGGAGCGTTCCGTAGTAGCGCGTGTGCGTGAAGCCCGCGGCGTCGCCCCATCGCGGGCCTTCCACGCGTCGATCGAACGTCGTGCCGTTCGAGATCCAGCAACCGAACCCGTTCGAGTCGCGCGCACACAGATCGTCGCGGCCGTCGCCGTCGACATCGGCGAGTCGGATCGTCGTGTAGAACCGCGGCTCGGACCAGCCGTTCGCATCGGACATGCCGTCACGCCACACCGTGGAGTCCTGAAAGCCGGTGCCGGTGGAGAGCGCGCAATGGAACGCGCTGTTCGAACGCGCGCAGACATCGGCGCGCCCGTCGCCGTCGACATCGCCCATGCGGAGCGTTGCGTAGTTGGAAACGTCGTTCCACCCCGACGCATCGCTCCACGGAATCGCCGCCCACCCCGTCCCCCATCCGACGCCCGTCGACGGCCAGCACAACACGCCGCTCGAGGCGCGCGCGCAGAGATCCGCGAGGCCGTCGCCGTTCACGTCGGTCGCGCGCGGCGGTGCGTAGGCGATCGTCTGTTCGTTCAACAGCGCTTCGGCGCAGGCATCGTCGTCACCGATGCCCGTGCTGCAATCGGGTCCGCATCCGTCGTTCGGGAATCCCGCGATGGGCGCGCGACGAATGCGAGCTTCCGTCATCGGCCCCCAGCCACCGTCGACCGCGATGGGATCCTCGGGGTGGTTGAGATTCCAGAGCCGTTGAAACGTGAGCACCGTGCGCGGCGCTGCCCCGCGCGGCAGGCAGTTGAAGTGCCACGGGTCGTTCGAGTAGTTCGGCCACGTGCAGCCCGCGGCGAGGAGCGCGGGGCGCGCGGCCGAGTATTCCTGGACGTCGACCGCCGTTCCCGATTCGTGGTTGCTCGAGCCGGGGGTTGCGACCGATCCACAGCGGGGCGCGGTCGCGGTTGCGAGCCAGTACTGCTCGACCAGCGTTCGGAACGCGGAGTTGATGTGGAACGACACGCTGCCGCGTGCGGCGTAGAGCGCGGTGCGCGTTTCGGGCGATGCGAACGGGAGCGCGTCGGCGCCGATCGTGAGCCCGCCACCCGGGGCGATCTGCACGAGCGCATCGGGGTACATGCACGCTTGTGCGCGCGCGAGTTGCGACGAGAACGTGCCTGGGAGATTTCCGTCGCAGCCGTGCGCCGCGTCCACGACGTTGCCGATGGACTGTGCGTTCGCCTGGGAACCGATCGCGATCGTCGCGAGTAGCCCTGCGATCGCGATCCGCCGTTTCGAAGCGCTCATGCGCCGACGGTAGTGTTTCGAAGCGCCTCGTGTCGACGCTGCCGGCTTCGGCCCGCACGCGACGGATCGAGTGCGATGTGTGCGCTGTGCATTCCGCCGGAATCGTGTCGATGCCCGGCGTCGTTGAACTCGTTTCGCGCATGGGACACCGTCGGGCACCGCGACCGGCTGCTGTCACGGACTGGCGACCGGCCGCGGGGCATGCACACGTCCCGTCGACACATGCCCCCGGAGCCGGGCAGTTCCGGCCACGGCACCGCAGTTCGGCGCGTCGGTGCGCACGTCGACGCACGACCCGCCGCACAGCGTCGTGCCCACGGGACACGTGCATACGCCGGCAATGCAGGATGCGGTCGGCGCACAGGCGGTCGTGCACGCGGCGCAGTGACTCGCCGACGTCATCACATCGACGCATCGACCGTTGCACTCGACGAGCGGTGCGACACACGTGCAACGGCCACCCACACACACGTGATCGGATGCACATTCCGTCACGTCTTAGTCGACGACACCGTCGCAGTCGTCATCGCGGCCGTTGCATCCTTCGCCGAGTGGCGACGCGGAGCAGCTGCAGACGAGACGCGGATCACTGCGATCGTAGATGGCGCAGATCATCCTCGCGTGCAGGTGTTCCCGGGACCGCACGGCGGCATGCAGTAGCCGAAGCGCGGTGGACAGAGTCCCGACGCACAGTCGCGATCGGCTGTGCACGGCATGCCGTCGGCGAGACCCGCGTCGACGACATCGGGCGCGTCCTGCGAAGCTACGTCGTCGACATCGTTTGCGACATCGAATGCGTCGGTCGCTTCATCGATCCCATCGGCGTGTGACTCTTCGAGCGCCGCGTCGATCGCCACCCGATCGTCCGCGACGTCGAGCACGATATCGACCGATCCGTCCGTCGACCCGTCCACCGCATCGGGCTGTGCGTCGGGCACGACCGACGTGCCGCAAGCCACGAGCGCGAAGGCGAGAACAATCGACGCGAAACGAAATGGCGCACGCATGGAAACGCGCAGCGTACCGCGCGCACGGTCGACGTCGCACGACGATTCTCTGTGCAACGCGGTTCGTTCGGCGAGAACGAGCATCGGAATCTTCGAGGCCGCGAGCCATGTCGGGGCGGAACGAGGGAGCAGTCGCAACCTGACACCGAGGCTCGGATCTGCCTCTGGTGCCATTGCGGGATTCGATCGGCGGAGCGGTGACGAATCGCGATGCTTATAGAGCACCGATGACTTCGTATTGGACCTGTCCGGAGGGACCTTGGATTCACATCGGCGATCTCGAGTTCGAGGTGGTCGCCGAACGCGCTCGCCGTTTCGAGACCACGCGTCCCGATTCGGTCGCGCGCGTTCTCCGCGGGCGAGACATGCATTTCGAAGGGCACATCGTGAGAGCGATCGCCGCGGCGTTTCAATTTCCGGAGGACGCCGTCCGCACCTCGGACATTCGCGTGCTGCTCGACGATCTCTCGTGGCTGCCCGCGGCGCGCTACGCTCTCGTCATCACGGAGTGCAGCGCGTTGCTCCGCGATCCGAGATTGCTCTCGGGAGTGTCGCGGGTCCTTCAGGACGTCGGGAGCGCGTGGTCCAACTGGCCGTACCGAGAGTCGCGCCCGTTCCACACCGTGTTGCTCGCACGATCGTCCGTGCTCCCGAACATCGAAGACATCCTTGTTGAAGCTGGGGTTGGATTCGATTGCAGCGGTGCCGACGTGTTTGCAGAGGGGTGATTGCAGCCCGTCGACTCGTCGGGCGGAGTTCGAGCCGGAGAGCACGTTCGAGTCACCCCGCGGCGAAGTTCGCGCAACGAGTGCTTCGACAACTCCCCTTGCTCCGTCGCCGTCCTTCACTCTTCTGACAGCCCTCGTCGGCGCCTCGCGAACGCACGCATCCCACGACGCAGCCTCGCCCGCTGCGGCTACTTACGCTAGGTAGCCGTTCGCATCGCGTGGCAGTAGACCCGCGCGTCGCTCCGCGATGTGGAACACGATGGACCGCGACTCGAAGAGAGCGAGGTCGCCTTCTTCGTTGGTCGGAATCCTCCCGAACGGACGAAGCGCTCGATGCGCCAGTTCCTTCATCGCGCCGAACGAGACGAGCCGCATGTCGTAAGGGTGGCCGACCTCTTCGAGTGCCCATCGAACCGGGATGTCGCGCGCGCCGCAGGCCCATGCCGCGATCGGGCGACTGTTCGACTGCGGTGATCGCGGGCTTCATTGGAAGAGCAGCTCGTCGAGTTGCGCGAAGGTCTCGGCAATCGCGTCGTACGAGCCGAGAGCAGCGTCGAGAGCTTCCTTCGTGGGATGGCGCTCGCGCATGACCAGCAGCGTCTCGCCGGCTCGATGTGCGAATCGCCGTAATGCCCCAGCGTGGGCCTTCGCGTCTGACTTCCGGACGACCGCATCCAACGCTCCACGCGCGATGCGCTATCACGACAAACGCCGCGCGTCTCCGGCGTCGGCGAAGGCCGACATCCCAACGCTAGCCCGCCAATTCATTGGCAGGGATTCCAACGGGATGGCGCGCAGGTGCGGTGCGCGCTCTTGCGCATCGCGCTCTCACTCGCACGCGTTGTCGACCTGCCGTGACCGCACACTCTCCCGCGCGATCGACCGTGCGAATCGATAGGCTCGCGATGATGCAACGCCGCGCGGTGCCGCCCTGTATGCTCGCCCGCGCATGACATCTGGCGACGCAAGTTACGAGACCGCGATGAAGGGATCGACTGTTCGCGGGATTGTCACCGTGCTCCAGCGCGAAGGGACATTCGCGAAGGTGTCCGAGATCGTCACGCCGCGCGCGCGCGATCTGCTCGAGCGGCCACCGCCCGCCACGGCGTGGGTCGCGTTCGACGACATCAGCCCGCTGCACGGTGCCATCGAATCTGCGTTCGGCGCGAACGAGTGCCGACGCATCTCGCGCGAGGCGGTCTCCGCCAGCCTGGTGCCGATTCTCCAGAGCGT
>CBIHQZ010000559.1:0-5283 GCA_966212315.1 uncultured Myxococcales bacterium | reverse complement strand
ACCGGCCCGCTCGAGATCCGCGAGTACGCGCGTGCGCATCGCATCGACGTCCACGTGCGCGTCGCGCGCGAAGCCGAGTTCGACGTAGATGCTGAGCCGGTCGGTGTCGAAGATGTTGTCGTAGAAACCGACGCGATAGAACGAAAGCGATCGATCGGGGAAGTACAGCCAGTGCACGTCGCGCTGTCCCTTGCGGTCGAAGCCAAGGTTGAACACCAGCACCTTGTTCCACGTGAACACGCCCGGCTCGTGATCGAGCCCCGCGAGTTGCACCAGGCGATTGAACGGCATCGACGACACGAGTCGCTCGTAACGAATCTCACGCTTCGCCGTTCGTGCGACGCGCGCTTCGAGATCGAGCGCGACGAGCGGTTCGTTCAATGCGATCGCGTCGGAACGCACCGCACTCGCGATGGCGTTCACGTACTCGATCGCGCCGCCTTCGGGATACGTGAACGCAGCGTTGTAGCTGGCGTTGTCGGCTTCCCGCATGTTGCGGACGATGTCGGTGAGATCCGCGTGCGGAAAGAAACGCCCCATCGCGTCGCGGTCGAGTGTCGCGAGGTCGGTGGCGTACAGCTTCTCGTTGTAGGGGATCAGAAACTTCTCGGCGATCGAGCGGCCGAAGCGCGCGTAGAGCATCTCCTTGAAGTTGTTCTCCGTGACGGCCGGGCGAGTGTGTTTGCCGAGCAGGCTCTCTGGCGCACGCGCGAAGTAGAGGTCGTACAGGCAGTCGATGAACTCGTTCTGCGGGAGCTGATGGATGTTCTTCTGGAACGGGAAGTCGATCTGCCGATCGCCGTACGCGACGAACGACTTCTTCTCGACCGTGCGGATCTTCTGACCCGGCATCCGGTCGCGCAGCCACGCTTCGATTTCGGGATGCTTGAAATGGAAGAAGTGACCCGAGTAGTCCCACACGAAGCCATCGCGCCGGATCGTCTTGCAGTACCCGCCGATCTCGCGATCGCCTTCGAGCACGAGATAGTCGCGGTCGTTGCCGAGAGCCGCTGCTGTTGCGAGTCCGCTGATGCCTGCACCGACGACGAGCGTCTGGACCGATTGCATGGCGCGAACCTTACTCGTTGCGCACGCGTCGGGGGAAGACGCGCGTCGTGCGGTTCAAGAGCGTTCCGCGCGCGTCGCTACGAGTCGTCGCGGTCGGAGTCGCTGGCGGCAGGTGCTGCCGGCTCGATCGAAGGCTCGAGCATCGCGCCGAGTTCGAGGTCCGCCAGATCAGGGAGCGCGTCGAGTGTGTCGCGTGGGACGCCGGGATTCGACGGAAGGCGCGGGACCGAGGCCAGATGGGAGGGTCCTTCCGGGTCCACCATCGCTGCCGGCTCGGCCATGCTCTCGTCGTCGATTTCCACCATCGCGTCGGCGTCGAGTTCCTCGAGAAGCCCCCCGTCGAGCTGCATCATCATCGTGCTGTCGTCAGCCACGACGGCGATCGCCGGAACCGGCGCAACGGGCGCGGGGATCGACGCGCGACGCGCGGCATCCGGAACAGGTGGAGGCATCGTGGGTCGACGAACCGGCGGCGGCGGCGCAATCGCGGGACGAGGTTCACCGTCCTCGCCGAGCAGACCGAGCACCGCGGGGACGTCTTCGTAATCGTCACTCGCGGGTAAATTCGAGGGCGCAGTGCGCGGCGCCGGGATGGGTGGCGATGCGGCTCGTGGGGGGATCGCCGAGGGTGCGCGGAGCGGAATGTCCGCACTGAGTCGCTCGAGATCGGCCATGAGTTCGGGCACCGAGCGACGCGGCGTCGACGGCGCACGCGATACGCGGCGCGCGGGCGGCGGCAGCGTCTGCTCGATCTGCGCGAGTTCGAATTCGAGATCCGCGACGCTGGTGCGTTCGGCACTCGGTCGCTTGTCGTTTCGCGCGGTCACGCAGCGAGTACTCCTCGGCGCGCATCGTAGCACTCAGGGATGCGCGTCTCTCGCGCCGAATCGTCAGGTGGCGTTCGAGACATCCAGCGCGTCCGTGGTTCAGCGCGACAGTGCGCGAAGCGAGCGTTCGAGCGCATCGATGCGGTCCGGCGCATCCCGCACGATCGCGCCGCCCTCCCCCGCCACCGCATCACCGCGGGTCGACGCGTAGTGCGAGCAGAACAGCTGAGCCAGCTGCTCGGCACTGAGAGACGACGGCGAGGCAATCCATCGCGACTCGAGAGATCCGGTCTCGATGAACGGCATCGGCTGATCGAGATCGTTCTCCGAGCCCCAGACCGCGCGCGGGTCGCTCGAGAGATGGAACGCCCCGTCGTGCATCGACGTGTACACCCCGTACGACTGAATGAGGATCGAGCGCAGACGCGGCACATCGACATCGGGGAGTGCGAGTCCTACGCGAATGCCGACGAGTTCGTCCTCGACGACGACGCCCACACCGAGCGCGGTGGAAAGCGCCGCGCCGAACGCCGCGAGCGTGGCCCCCTCCGCGATGACGCGCACGTGGGCTTCGAGCGGACCGCTCGGCGACGACGATGCACCGCTGCTCGCGATGCGCTGCACTTCGAGCCGCCCTGGTGCGAGGCCGTTCCACTCGTGATGCGAACGAACCGGCGTCAGATCGCTCGCGCAACGAAACGCGCGGCCAGACGCGGCGGTGGCGCGGCGCGTGCGGCGCGGGGCTTCGGTCGCGGATGCCGGGGTCGTGGCCGGATCGCCGAACGTCGCGCACGAAGAGGTCAGCGCAATGATCGCGAGGACGGCCCCGGGGCGGACGTGCGGGTGTGAAGGGCGAGGCATCGTCGCAGACTAACATCGCGCGGTCACGGTAGACCGCGCGACGTCGCGAGCGCGTGGGAGGCTATCGCGCGGGCTTGCGCGCGAGGAAGAAGTACATCGGCGTGAAGATCCCGAGCTTGCCGCCCTGCACCAGGGTTCGCTGCGCAAGGCGGAGCAGCGAGTGCGCGTCGACGGTGCCCTTCGGGCTCAAGCCCGATGCTTCGAGCGCCGACACGATGCCGTGCGTGAGCGCAGCACCCGCGCGACTGTGCAAGAAGCCTTTCGGAGTCATCGACACATCGAGCGGCATGTACCAGGGCGTCGCGGGGTCCGATCGGAACGTGTGGTCCTCGCCCTCGAGCAGTTCGAATCCCACGTCGGTGAGCGAACGATCGATCTCCTTGGTCGGTACCGCGGGCGGCAGGCCGTTGCCCTCCTCGATGCCGCGGCAGATCTCGACGTGCTCGGGGTTGTTCGCGTCGTACTTGTCCGTGGTGCACCACTCGAAGCCCGCGAAGAGCGCACCGGGCTTCAACACGCGGAACACATCCCGGAACACATCGCGGCGATCCGCGCAGTGACAGGTCGCTTCCATCGCGTAGGCGGCGTCGAAGTCACCATCCTGGAACGGCATCTTGGTGAAGTCCGTCTCGACGAACGTGCAGAGGTTCTGCAGTGCCTCGCGACGGACGTGACGCTCGCCGCGACCGATCTGGTACTTGCTGATGTTCACGCCCACGATGTTCGCGCCCGAGATGCGCGCGATCGAACGCATCGGGCCGCCGACGCCGCACCCCGCATCGAGCACGCGCTGTCCGGGCTTCAGACCGAGTCGCATCGCGAGGTAGTGCTCGTGGCGGCGGATCGCGTCTTCGACCGGCTCGCCGACGCGGAGCGGCGCGAAGTGGAACGACTGCCCCCAGCCGAACTCGTAGAAGTCGGTGGCGAGGTCGTAATACATCCGCACGGCATCGGCCGCGTTCTGCGTGCGCGGATCGACCGCTTGATCGTGCTTGAAGAACTCGCGGTACGTATCGACCGTGCGCGCAACGTTGTCGCGCGGGATCGCGTTCTGGAAGAACTGGCGGATGCGCTGGCGAAGGTCGCCGCTCTGGTCGGTGGTCATCTGCGTCGATTCGGTGTCCATGGCGGGAGCGATACCTGCGAATCGAATTCGGTGAAAGGGCGGAGGCGAGCGCCGTTGCCGATTCGCGGCGCGTGCGAGCCACTGACCACTCGGTAAGAAATCGCCCTGTTTCGTAGGTCCGATTGCGCATGCCGCTGCGACCACCCGGTCACGTCATTCGCGCCTTCGACGTCACGCGGGTTCCATGCGCAGCGACGACCGTGCGCGTGCCGATCGAAACACGCTGCGTGTCCGCCGCGAGACGTCGTAACGGCGAGTTCGATAGAGTCTCGCCCACCAATATGCCCGCCGTTCCCGGACCGAACACGCCGCGCCTGGTGCAGACCGCCCGCTGGCTTCGACGCCCGCACCGCTTTCTCGGCGAGTGCGCCGCGCGGTACGGCAACGTCTTCCGGGTGCGCTTCATCGGCGCCGGCGACGTGGTGTTCGTCGCGGAGCCCGAACTGATCAAGCAGATGTTCACGAGCGACAACGATCTGTTCCGCGCGGGCATGGGGCGTCGTCTGTTGCGGCCGCTGCTCGGCGAGAGTTCGGTTCTGGTCCTCGATGGCGCGCGGCATCTCGCGAAACGCAAACTACTTCTCCCGCCGTTTCACGGCGAACGGATGCTGGGGTACGGCGCGCAGATGCTGGCGGTCTCGAACGACGCCATCGATCGATGGCCCGCGCACGGGACCTTCGCCCTCGCGCCGTCGATGCAGGACATCACGCTCGAGGTCATCTTGCGTACCGTCTTCGGCATCGAGGACGCGTCACAGCTCCGACACCTGCACGACCCGATCACACGCCTCGTCGACTCGGCGTCGCAGTCGTGGCGATTCTTTCCGGGCATCTTCGGCATCGATTCGTTCAAGGCCGCGCCATGGCTCGAGGCATCGAGACTCAAGCGCGATGTCGATTCGCAGCTGTTCGCCGAGATCGCGCGACGGCGCCGCGACGCGAGCGCGCGCGACGACATCCTTTCGCTGCTGCTCGGCATCCGCGACGAGGATGGACGCGGATTTTCCGACGACGAGATCCGCGACGAATTGGTAACCGTGCTGCTCGCCGGTCACGAGACGACCGCGACAGGGCTCGCGTGGACGATCGGACTTCTGCTCCGCAACCCCGAGGTCCTCGCGCGCACTCTCGCGGAACTCGAGTCGGTGCGCGAAGGCAGCAACGTCGATCTCGGCGCGCTCGCGCGACTCGAATGGCTCGATGCGGTCGTGCGCGAAAGCCTGCGCATCCGCCCCGTGGTTCCGCAGGTGTCACGAACCGTCAGCGCGAACACGACGCTCGGCGGCTACTACATTCCCAAAGGGACGCGGATCACGGCATCCATCTACCTCACGCATCACCGCGCGGATCTGTACCCGTCGCCTGAACGTTTCGATCCCGCTCGCTTCCTCGGCACGAAGG
>CBIHQZ010000558.1:0-5287 GCA_966212315.1 uncultured Myxococcales bacterium | reverse complement strand
CCATGCGCTCACCGCCACCGCGATCGCGCGTGAACTCGGTCTCTGGGAGGACGGAGACCTGGCGATGACGGGCGAAGAACTCGAGAAGACCGCAGACAAGCGGCTTCAAGAGATCGTTCACAAGGTGCGCGTGTTCGCGCGCGTGTCGCCGGAGCACAAGCTCCGCATCGTGCAGGCGTTCCAGAGCGGGAAGTATCCGCAGGTCGTGGCGATGACGGGCGACGGCGTGAACGACGCGCCGGCGATCAAAGAGAGTTCGATCGGCATCGCGATGGGGAAGAACGGCACCGACGTCGCGCGCGACGCAGCCGACATGATCCTCGCGGACGACAACTTCGCGACGATCGTCGAAGCCGTGCGTGAAGGCCGCGCGATCTTCAGCAACATCAAGAAGTCGATCTTCTTCCTGCTCTCGTCGAACGCGGGGCTGTGCCTCACGGTGTTCGCGACTTCGTTCTTCAAGGACATGGAGCCGCTCACGCCGCTGCAGATTCTCTGGATCAACCTCGTGACCAACGGCTTGCCGGCGCTCGCGCTCGGCGTCGATCCGCCCGAGGCCGACCAGATGAAAGATCCGCCGCGCGAACCGGGCGAGCCGTTTCTCACCAAGCGAGATTGGCTCGGAATCCTCGGCGTCGGCTTGGTGATGGGTCTCGCGGCGATCGCGATCTACCGCCTGCCGCTGTGGTCGGGACTCGACGCGCGCGAAATCGCGCGGTCCAAAGTCACGATGGTGTTCACCGTCCTCGCGATCTCGCCGCTGTTCCACGCGTACAACTGCCGCAGCGAACGGGCGTCGATCTTCAAGACCGGGTTCTTCACCAATCGCTTTCTCGTGATCGCGGTGGTGGTGAGCGCCGCGGTGCATCTGCTCGCGCTGATCGTTCCGCCGCTCCAGCCGGTGTTCCGTTCGGACCACCACTGGACCCTCGCCGAGATCGGCTGGGTCATCGGCCTCTCGGTGCTCCCGATTCCGGCGGTCGAACTGGCGAAGCTGCTGTTCCCGCGGCCGAAGCAGACGGTGCGCGCCGCGAAGTAGCGCTTCTGCGGAGGCGCTATTCGCAGTGTTCGACGGCGATGCGCGGTGCGAGTTGGATCGAACCGACGCCGATCACGCGGAAGCCCAGTCGCTGCACTTCGAACATTACGTGCGTCGCGGACTCCTCGCGTTCGCACGACGCGGATTGGCGCGTTTCGCACCGGATGAACAGGGTCTCCGGCCCGCGCGGTGTGGCCGCGCGACAGTGCGCGCGGCGCGGATCGAACCACGCGTGACCGTCGCGAACGAGCGCACGTCGCGCCCGTACGTCGACCTCGGTGCGCGACGGGATGAGTGACGCCGCTTCACGCGAGAGCACACCGGCCGAGACGAGTGCGTCGCCGATCTCGCCGCGCAGGCCGTCGTCGTCGGTGATCAGACACGAGAGCAATCCCGCGCGCGCATCTTCTCGCTCGTTGTCGTCACCGCCGCGCAGGCAGCGAGAAGCCACTGCCAGTGCAGGCGCGCGGTCCTTCGTGGCTTCGTCGCTCGCGACCGCCGGACACAAGCGCTGCGCGACGGTTCCACACGTGACCGCTACGACCACGCGCGAAGCTGCGATGCCGGCGAGCGATGCGAAGTCGTCGCCCGCGCGCGCGAACGAGCGCGTGGGATTCTTTGCGACATCGGCGGTCGGACGTCCGCGACTCGGTGCGCTGCGTCGCGCTGGCGACGATGCACCCGCGCAAGCCGCAGTGAAGAGGATCACGCCGACCCATGCGTTGCGCGCGCGCATCGAGACTCAGCCTGCCTTGCGCGTGCGAGATTGTCGAAGCGCCGAGTGACGCTGCGCGGATCTTCAGCGAATCGCGCGCGCGAATACCGCTGACGCGTACGCCTCGTAGTCCATGCCGGCGGATGGCGAGATCCACTCGTCGATGTGTTGCGGAACGCCGGACAGAACGCGGCCGTGCGCATCGACGGTACGCGTGACCGACACGACCTGCGCAATCCAGGGTGGCGTCGTCCCGGTGGGCTCGCGTGCAAACGACGGCGCTTCGATCCCGACGCGAACGCCGTTCGGCGCAGTCGCATCCGGCGATACCGCGATCGTCAGTCGCGAGTACGAGGTGTCACCCGAGTCCGGCAGACCGAACATGCGCGCGTTGCGTCCCAGTACGTCGTGCAACTCCCACACGAACCCCGCGCACGACGACACGCACCACGGGTCGGTCATCACGGCGACTGTTCCGCGGAAGCCATGGTCGTACGGCTCGAAACGCCCTTCGCGACAGTCGCGCGTGTCGTCTACGCAGAACTGCGGAACCGGCGGCAAGAACCCGCCCACGGGTGTTGCCTGCCATGTGCCGTCGGCCTCGAGCGCGCGACGCCAGAGTGCGAGTGACGGGTTCCCCCACAGCATCGCATCGGCAACGCGCGGCGTGTCGAGTTCGGCGATGCGGTGGAACGCCGCGTACTGCTCCTGGAACGGCGCGTGGAACAAGAGCCGGTAATAGCCGACCGGCATGTCGCCGCCGTGGTTGCCGATCACGTCGATGACGAGTCGTCGTACCGACGCAGCGTGTTCGCGCCAGTAGCGTGCGAAGAGCGCGTCGGTCTCTTCGGTCACGCGATGGAACTCACCGTGCCCGCGGTAGGCGAAGCTGTCGATTCGCAGCACCGCGACGCCGGGATGACGAACCGATTCGAACACGCACGCGTGCTGGCCCGAGTACGCAGCGTTGAATCCCGGGTAGCGCGCCGCTGTCACGCCGCAGTTCTCTCGCTGCGACGATGCCTCGCGCGGCGCGAGATCGTCGCGCGTGATCGCGAGGCGGATCGATTCGCGTCCGCGACGCACGGTCAGTGCGAGCGGTTCGTGGCGTTCCCAGAACAAGAGGCCCACGCGGAAGCTGTCGTACAATTCGAGCGCGCACTGCTCCGCGAGCGGGAACTCGCAGAAGATCTGGTTCTCCCGCACCCACTCGGCGATCGCGCGATCGTTGATCGCGACGACTTCGTCGCCGACGTGCGGTGCATCCGCGCGCGCCGCGTATCCGTCGTGGGCGCGTGTGATGACGAAGGCGGGATTCCCCGCTCCGCGGTCGATCGCGCGCGGCGCGAACGCGAACGGCAGGTGGACTCGTCCCTCGAGTTGCGTTGCATCGAGATCGAACGCGAGCACCGAGTACGAGTGCAGATTCGGATACGTCGCGTCCAGCCGTCGGAACACGCGTCCGAACGCAGGGAGCGTTTCGGCGGCGCCGGCTTCTTCACGAAGACGCGCAATCGTCGCGGTCCACGGCTCGGGCCGCGTCGCGCGGAAAGTCAGACCGTCGCCGTCGAGTCGTTCGATCTCGTGCACCAGTGCGTCGAACATCGCGAGTCGCACATCGTGCGCGGGGAGTTGCAACGGGTCGGGGAGTCGTTTGGTGACTTCCTCGGCGACCGGCGCGGGCGATGAAGAACTCACTTGCGGCGGCGGTGACGATCCGAGGGCTGCAACGACGTGCGCAGGCGATGACCGCGGTGGAGAGACCGTGTGACAGCCGGCGACCGCGGCGGACATCGCGGCGAAGAGGCTTGTTCGCGTGGGCGTTCGCGGCATGGTGTGGAGCGTACGCGAGACGGGCGCGGGCTCGCAGGGAGCTAATTCGCCATCAACCGCCGCAGCGTGTTCATCATGTCGCCGTCGCGGGGCGCAGCGTACGAGATGCCCACCGGGCAGATGGGGAAGAACACCGGGTACATGAAGTGGTACCCGAGCTGCGATTGCTCCCCAGCGCGGATCTCGAGGTACTGCGTGCGTTGCGCGCGGGAGAAGTCCCAGTCGGGGTGATTGCACGTGTGCGGGAAGCTCGACTCGGCCGCGCGGCACTGACCCATCCAGTAGCAACTCTCCGTGTCGGGGCCGAGCTGCGGGTCGTTGTTGATGTGCAGGAGCACCGGCACGCTGCGACGCCGGATCGCGGCGATCGCATCGGCTTTCACTTCGAGCAACGTGCGCGCGAGCATCGACACCGACGGATTCGCGGCGAGGAAGTCGGGCATCGCGACGAAGTCAGATCCGTCGGGTACCCCTTCGTTCCAGGTGTTTCCGCCGATGTATTCACCGTGCGCGTGTGCGTCGTCGATCGCCGCGCGGACTGCTTCCTTGCTGCCGTCCGTGTCGTTCATCGCGGGCTGATAGAAGTCGAAGAACCAGACCTGCGGCGCGAGGTGCGTGCGGATCAGCGCCATGTCGGCGAGTAGTTGCTGTGACGCGGTCGGACCGCCCTCGATGTTGTTGTAGTCCTGCGCGTTCAAGACCACGTCGAACAGCGCGTCCGGATGCGTCGTGTGCACCACGTTACGAACCTGATCGAACGCAGCGCGGTAGTTCTGCCAGTGCGTGTCGTCGAGTGTCGCGGCCACGCCCGGTCCCAGTCGGATGAGCCCCGAGACGTATCGCGGGTGAATACTCCCGATCGCCTGTGCAACGGTATCCGGCGTCTCGCCGTCGAGGGTCCACGTGTCGGGCTGCATCGGATGCCCGTGCTGGATCATCCGGCCGTGCACCACGCTGCGAAACGCGGTGCGCAGATCGCCATCGCGATGCTCCCACGTGCGGTAGGCGTTGTAGGCCGCGACGAATGTGTCGATCGCATGCGGGCCCGCACGCATGTGCCACTCGTCGCGCGATGAACTGTGAAGTGCACCCGCGGAGAGCAGCGCCGCGATCTTGGGCGGATCGTTGTGATGACGTCGGCGTGCACTGTGCGTCGCGAGGTAACGCACCGCCATCTGGATCGCGAAGTCCGGCTGCTGCTGCATGCGTGAGCGACATTGCCCCGAGTCGAGCCCGAGCTGATCGCGGCGCGCGATCTGCGCGCAGTCGCCCGGCCGAATGAGCGGATGGAACGGGCGCGCCTCGGCCGCTTCGCAATCACCCCGCATCGCGAGAGCGGCCACGACACTTGCGCGCGAGATGTAATTCACATCGGCGTAGCGTTCGATCCACTCGCCGTAGCGCTGCACGCAACGCATCGCCGCCGAGCGCGAACCGTCGATCGATGCATTGCGCAAGACGACGCGCTGGCTCTGCACCTGCCATTCGCGCCCTCCGAACTTCGAGTGCCATCCCTGGTTCGGATCGAGGTAGCCGCGCGCGCCGATCGCCTGCACCACGGTGGATGTTCCTTCGTCGACGAGTTGCCCAGTCGAGGTCGGATCGAGATCGCTCTCGGAAGCCGAGGGATCGATCGCCTCGTTGGTGGCAACACGCACGTGGAGCGTTTGCGTCGCGACGACGGGCTGCCCCGCGGCGTC
>CBIHQZ010000557.1:0-5291 GCA_966212315.1 uncultured Myxococcales bacterium | reverse complement strand
TTACGCCTGCGCGGCCATCTTCTTCACGCGCTGCGCGGCGAGATCGTAGAAACGCTGCGGCGCGGCGCGCTTGAGGCGCCAGAACCAGCGCCCGTCGTCGTGCGGCAACGAGTAGAGCTGCTTCTCGTCGATCGACGCGAGGGCGATGCGCGCGACGTCGTCCGCTTGCACCTTCGCGCGGTCCATCAGCTTGTTCACGAACTGCGTCATGTTCGGGTCGTTGCCGCGCGCATTGTTCGCGATGCCGGTTTTGAAGAACGTCGGGCACAACACCGTGACGTGGATGTTCGCGTCTTTGAGTTCCGCGTAGAGCGTCTCCGAGAGCGCCACCACGCCGGCCTTGGTCACGTTGTACGCACTCATCATCGGCGCGGTGAGCAACCCCGCCGCGGAGGCCACGTTGAGAATCGCGCCGTGCCCTTGCTTGCGCATGAGCGGCACGAAGTAGTGGCAGCCGTAGATCACGCCCCAGAGATTGATATCGACGATCCAGCGCCAGTCTTCGAGCGACGTCTCGCCCATCTTGCCGCCCACCGCGACGCCGGCGTTGTTCACCAGCAGATCGATGCCACCGAAGCGGCTCTGCATCTCGTCGCCGAGCGCCTTCACTTCGTCGGGCTTGGTGACATCGGCGCGAATCGCGTGCGCATCGGCGCCCGACATCATCGCGACGGTCTGCTGTGCCCCTTCGAGGTTCACATCCGCCGCGAGAACGCGCGCGCCGCGTTTCGCCAACTGAAGACAGATCGCGCGGCCGAGGCCGCTGCCAGCACCGGTCACCAACGCACGCGGACGAGCAGGGAGTGTCATGCGCAGGATGGTGCGCGAACTTCAGCCTTTCGGGTAGTGCACGCGACGCCAGAGATCGGGCGATCCGAAGTTGCGGCGCATGACGTCGAGGGTGCGGCGCACGCGGAATCGGTTCTTCACCGACCAACTGTCGATCCAGTCGAGGAATCGTTCGAGCGCGCCACGATCCTTTTCGATATCGATCGTTCCCCACCCGAGCAGATCCGCCACACGCTGTACGAATTCAGCCTTCTGGAAGGGCGGCGGCGTCCCGCGCCCCGGGCCGTACGACGACGGATGCCGCAGCCACTCGACGAACATCGCGTCGACCGCGTCGCGTTCCTTCCGCATGTCGATGAGGAACGACAACAGGATCATCATGTGCGCTTGCAGCACCGGGTTCGGCGTCGTCTCGCGCAACACCGGACGCGTGACCGCGTGGGCCGCGCTGACGACGTCCTTCGCGAGCGTCGGTTCGAGCAGGTACTCGCGCAGTTCGTTCAGCATCACGAGCGAGTTCTCGTCGTGCGGATTCTCGCGGCAGCGCTTGAGCAGCTCGCGGATCGCGTCGATCGACAGCTCCGGCAGCGGTGGCTGCGCGAGTGCCGCTTCGTCCTGCTCGTCGTGTTCGGATTGCGCGGCCTGCGCTTCGGCCTCGGTGGAGGCCGTGGTTTCGGGCTGCTGCGAGTCGGGCGTATCGGTGGGTTCGCTCACGGCGCGGGATGATGACAAAACCGAACGGCATCGCAAGCGGATCGTGGATGCCAGGGCGTGATGGACACGCTTCGCGTTGCCGTTCGGCGCGGAGGCAGGGTGCGACCGCTATCGGCTGGCGTTGAGCGTACCGCCCGCCGTCTCGATCGACGCGAGGACCGCCGACGCGCTCGGATGGTTCACGTTGGCGTGAACGCTGGCGACGACGTGTCCCGATGCATCGACCGAGAAGACGTACGGAGTAGCGCTTCCGTCGGCGACGCCGAGCGCGCGCTGCACGTCACCGTGGATGTCGATCCAGGTGTTGCCCCATTCCTGGCCGTGGACCTGCGGGCGGGCGCGGCCACGGACCATCCCCTGGCTCACGAAGAAAGGGAGCCGCAGCGCGACGACCGTGATCACGCGAACCTGACCGTGCGCATGCGCATGGGCCTGCTGCAGCCATGCATCCGCAGCACGCGAGGCGTCGGCGCTCGTGCACACGACGACCACCGTGGGTCGCTGCGTGAGTTCACGGCTCGAGCGCGAGCGGCCGTTGAGATCTTCGGCCGAGAACGTGGGCGTCGCCGCGCCGGGGCGCGGATCGGCGAAGCTCTGCGAGGGGGCAGAACCGAGGGCGATTGCGGCGAAGGCCGCGGCGGTGAGTGTGCGCGTGTTCATCACGGACAACATCCATTGCAGTCGCTGGGCCGTGCGAAACGGCTTTCGCGGTGTACGGGTTCACGCGGTGCGCGTGGTCAGATCGGCGCGCGGCGGCCATGGCTGCGCGCAGCTCGCGTCGCAACGCGAGTGAACAACCCGGATGCCGTGATCGACGCGATGCCGGCCCCGCAGACGACCAGCGCGAAGCGAGTATCCGTGCGCGCCGCGAGCGCGGTGAGCAGCGCCGCTCCGAGCGGACCGAGCACGCCGATGAGTGACCAGAACGCGGCCGTCACGCGCCCGAGCAGCGCATCGGGAGTCACTTCCTGACGAAGCGACATCGAGTTGATTCCGCGGATCGCATCGCACGCGCCGCCGACTGCGAACATCGCGACGAGCAGTCCCGCGGACGGTGCATACGCCGAAGCGATCGTGGCGAATCCGAGAAGCAGCCCCGCACCGAGCCAGCTGGCGGTGAATCCGATGCGCGCCCGCAGTCGCGCCGCGACCATTCCGCCCACCACGGCGCCGGCTGCGCCGAGCGCGAAGATCCGTCCCACGTCGCCGTCGGTGCGATGCAGATCGTGCTTCACGAAGTACACGAACAGATCGAGCCGCCCCGCGACGAAGATGGACGTGAGTCCGAGAATCACCGTGATCGGTCGCAGCAGCGGATGCGCGAAGAGAAAGCGCACCCCCGCGAGAAGTTCGTCGACCGCGTTTGCGAGCGTGCGCACCGTCGCGCGGTCGGCACGCACGCGCGGTCGAAGACGAACGCCGAGCAGCGAGACAGCGGAGATCGCAAACGTCGCTGCATCGACGGTGAACGCGCTGACGGCGCCGAACCGCTGGCAGACGAATCCCGCCAGCATCGGTCCGAGCATCTGCATGAACGCGAAGCTCGCGTGCAGCCGCCCGTTCGCGTTGCTGATTGCGTCTTTCTCGACGAGGCTCGGCACCGCGGTGATCGCTGCGACCTGGAACGCGTTGCCGAAGATCGTCGAGACGAGCATCGCGACGAACAGCACCCACAGTCGCGGCCCGAACAGATGGAACACCAGCGGCACCGAAAGCGCCGACACGACTCGCGCAAGGTCGCACGCGATCATCAGTCGACGACGATCGACGCGATCGACGATGGCGCCACTGACGAGCCCGGCAACGATGTGCCCGATCCCGGCCGTGGCCGTGAGCAGTCCCATCTTCGCGACCGAGCCGGTGGCCTGCAGCACGAGCAATGGCGCAGCGACCATGGCGAACGCGTCGCCGAACGCGGAGATGCTCTGCCCGAACCAGAAGGCGCGGAAACCGCGGGCGTTGTCGTACGGAGATGAAAGCGGGTCGGCCGATGACACGAGGGCGGCGAAAGATGATCGACGCACTCGTGCCACGCCAGCACGACGATGCCGGTATCACGGGCAGGCGGCTGCGCTCGCGATGTTCAAGACGAACGGCCCGCGTGCGGTGCTGTCGTACCCGTCGACGATGATCACGAAGCTCTGCCCGGCCGTGGCCGTCACGCACACCGACGATTGCCCGCCACCCGACGGCGCGTCGTCGTTGCACGCGAGTTCGGCGCCCGTGCACGAGCCGTCGCGCACATAGAGAATCGTGTCGTGCGCGGTGCCGGCCGTGTCGATGACATAGCTCCCGGCGGAAGGTGCGCGCCACGCATAGGCCATGTCCGGTCCGCCCGACATGCCGCAGTCCGTGGACGCGGTCTGGTTGTTGTTCGCGCTCGTCGTGTCGCCCATCGCGGCGGGCATCCCGGTCGCCATACCGAGGTCGGTGGTGCTGCAGGTGCCGGCCGGAACATCGGTCGGAGGCGAGGTGTCGCTCGCTTGTTGCGTATCGTTCGCGACGTCGGTGGGTGCTGTCGTGTCGATCGAAGCGTCGGCGCCGGTGGACTGATCGGCGGTGACGACGTCTTGTCCGGTCGTGACGTCGGAGCAGGTGCCGGTGCACGCGTCGCCGTTGCAGTGCGCGAGTGCGATGCCGGCGAGCGTGAGTGCGAGGACCGATGAACGAGACGTGAGCGCAATTCGCATCGCGCGGTGCTACGTGCGCGCAGCGAGGCCGTAAAGCAGCGGCATGACGCGATCGGCTCGTCACGATCAGCTCCGCACGATTCGCTGCGCAGACGCATCGTTTCGCCTTTCGCGGTGAATCACGCGCGGACTGCGCTCGAGCGATGCGATGCGCGGCGTTTCCATCGCGTGATGATCGTCATGACTCGATGCCCCCCGCGAACGATCACCCGTGCCGCCTGCGCGCTTCGACCCGCGGCGCGCGCATCGCTTGGCTCTCGACGCACACGAACAATTCGACTCGACGCATCCACCGAAACGATGCCCCGTGCGTCGGTACCGATCGACCTGCTCGCGACGCTGCCACCCGATTCACCTGCGCGCGTTCGAAGCTTCACTCGTCGGAGGATCCATGAACCGTCTTCTGCTCACGACCATCGCCGCCCTCTCGCTCGCCATCTCCGCGCCCGTGCATGCGCAGTCCGCCGCACCGCGAATGATCGCGCCTCCACCGGTCGCACGTTCGCCGATCCCCGGACTGCGGCTCGACTCGTCCATCACCCCGGCTTCGCTTCCGTTCGACGCGCGCTACGCACCGAGCGCGATGAGCACCAACGCGCCGCGCGGGAGCAATGGTTTCCCGGCGCCCACCGTGCCGGTGCGCATCGTGCTCCGCATGCAAAACACCACTTCGCAGGCGATCTACGTGGGCGATGCATCGGGCGACTATCCGGGATGGCAGCTCACGCTGTCGGGACCGGGCGCGGTGTCGATCGAGAGCCAGTCGCCGTGCCGATTGCTCGAGATCGCGCGCGTGCCGCGAATGATCGAAGTGCCGGCCGGCGGCAGCGTGGAGATCGCGCTCACGGGCCTCGCGTCGTCGGGAAGCAACTGCCCAGCAAGCGCATGGTTCTGGACCGCACCCGGGCACTACGTCGTGCGCGGCACCTTGCGAACGAACTACGCCATCGGCGCGCGCCCCAGCGATTCGACGAGCGGGACCGTCGCGATCATCGATGTCCCGCCGCTCGCGATCGACGTGCGGTAGGAGGCCACGCAGACCCGTCCGATCGCTTGATTCACTGCGGTCGATCGCTTTGCGCAGAGTCCTCCCCATCG
>CBIHQZ010000556.1:0-5293 GCA_966212315.1 uncultured Myxococcales bacterium | reverse complement strand
GGGCTTCACACGCATTCCACACTCGCGACGGGCGACCTCTCCCCGTCTCGATCGTCCACTTGCCATCGAAGGGCGCCGTTCGAAGCGACGAACCGAGCCGGTCGACCGAACGGTCGGAGGGGTTCGATAGGGAGGTGTCACGCTCACTCCGAGTACCATTCGGGCGTGCTGTCGTTGTCGCGCCGGTGCGGTTCCCTCGCCGCTGCAATGATGCTCGCCGCGAGCCTGGCGTCGTGCGGGCGAGATTCTCCCGTCCAGATTCCGCGCCTCGAGCCCCTCGACCTGAGCGCGATTGCGCTCCCTGTCACCGCCGCGGGCAATTCGATTCTCATTCAAGTCGAGAACTCGCGACTCGAGATCGATCCGACCGTGCGCGACCCGATCACCGCGGTGGCGACGTGCGCGGATCTCGTCACGCTCTGTTACGCGCCGCCGACTCGATCGCTGGATGTCTGCATCGCGGCGATCCCCGCGTGCTCGGGCGAGCGTCCGTGGGAAGACCGTGCCGTGCTGCCCTTCGCGTTGTCGCGATGACTATCAACGTGCGCGCCGCGATGGCGTGCAACCGCGCCAGGCTTACGACCAGATCTACCTCACCGCGCCTACGTGCTTTCCGGGCGTCGCGGCATCGATCGCAGGTGCGCCATGAAGTCGCGACGCATCGGATACGTGTCTGCGCTCGCATGCTCGCTGTTCGCGGCGCGCGCGCTGGCCTGGGAATCGGTCTGCTATCAGTACTCGGACGCCACGCTCGAGCCCTCCGCGTATTCGACCATGAGCGGATCCGCGTGTGCCCCGAGCGCCGGTCCGAACACCGCGCGGAATCGCTGGATCGGCGGGCTCGACGAGCACCGGCGCATCTTCGAGACGACCCGCGCACTCGCCGGCCTTCCCGCTTCCGTCTCGGCGAATCTCGCGCTCCGCGTGTTCACGTCGAGCACCATGGTCGCGTCGGGCGCGGCGCAGATCCCATCGCTCACGCCGGTGCCGTTCGATCGCGCGCAGCGCGCAACGACGCGCATCGTCTCCATCGGCGAACTCGCGCAGCTCCCTGATTTTTCCTATGCGCTCTGGGACTGGGCCACCGGCCACGAGACCTGTCCGCTCGATGGTGTCGGCGCCACGGCAGAAAGTTGTCACGGGTTCGCGACCCACATGGGGCCGGTGAACGCGAACCACTTCGTGCCGATCTCGGGTTCGTTCTACGCGCACTACCATTCACTGGCGCTGGCACGCGCGAACGAGTGCGCAGCCGCTGCGTCGCGTCTCGGCGCCGCGGGACCACGCTTCGCAAGCTATCTCGAAGAGTGTGAGTCCGAAGCGCTCGCGCTCGAAGCGGTCGGTCAGCACTATCTACAAGACGCGTGGTCGAGCGGGCACATGTGGTCCCGCTGGGGATCGCCGGACCTCGCGGACTTCTCGGGCGCGACGGTCGACGAGCAACGATCGCGCGCTGTGATGGTCGCACTCGTGTCGGGCTTCGTGCACGGCTCGCGCGGTGTGCTGCAAGCGCTCCCGGACTGGACGACGTTCGACGTGAACGACGCGTTGTGCGCGCCGAACGACTCGGTCGAGTTCGTCGCAGGCGGCGCACTGCAACACGCGATCGGCGACGACTACCTTCCGCTGCTTCCTGCGAACGGCGGAACGATGTCCGTGTACCAATCGCAATCCGATCGACTGTATTCGTGCGCGACCTCGGGACTGCTCGAGGTGTATCGCGCGGCCGGCCAGCTGCACGGCGCCGCGTCGCCTCGCGATCCGCGACTCACGACCGTCGATCCGACCAGCGACGCCTGTTTCGGGCAACGCATCACCAATCGCGCGTTCGTTGCGGGTGCGGGCATTCAGCTTCGTATCGCGGGGGCGCAGATCGATCTGCCGGTGGACTCGCGCGTGGCGTCGATGCTCGTTCCGAACCTGGCGCGCGCGGCGGGCGAGGCCGACGTGCCGCCCGCACTGCGGAATCGATTTCGCCTCGAACTCGTCCGCGCGATGTCGCTTGCGCGAGTGATCGCGAAGGACGCACCGACCGGCACCGAGATCGCGAACGGCGCGCTCGGCGATCTGCTGGGCGCGCATCCGAACGGGCAGTATCCGCAGCGCACGTCGCCCGCGCCGTACGTCGACCCCGCGCTTCCCTGGCCTGCGACTCGAGACAGTGCCGCACATGCGTCGGAGCGTGCGACCGCACTTGCGACGATGTTCCATCGCGGGCACGTCGCCGACTGGTGCGCAGCCATCGACGCGGCAAGCCTTCAGTCGCTGCGCGCCCATGCGCGCGACACGACGCTCGACGCCGCCGCCCGCGCTGCCGCGTGCGAGGCATGTGGTGAGATCGCCGAGCGTCATCTTCGCGTGGGAACGTCGATCGCGTACGACCTGACCGACGAGCCCGTGTGCCATTACCTCGCGGCCAGCCCCGCGTACGTCTACGAACTCGCGGTACCCGGCTCGAATCGCGCGACACTCGCGCGCGCCTGGTGCGGGTGCCCTTAGCGCGCTGCGCGTCGCATCATCGCGTCGATCAGCGCGTCGCGGTCTTCGCCGGCATGAGCCAGTGCTGCTCGGTCCATCCGAGAAAGCGCCGCGCCGGCGAGCCACCCGCGATCGCGGTCTCGAGACCGCTCATCGCCGGCTCGAATCGCGCCGCGAAGTCCCCCGGTGCGCGCCCGAGGCGCTCGCGTGCCCACGGTCCGAAGGCCGCAACCTCGCGGGCGTCCGCCAGCGACAGATAGAAGATCATCTGCCGCCACGCGTACGCGGTGTTCTTCACCCGCAAGAGCCGCGAGTGCCACTTGTCGATCCGCTGCGCGTGCGACCGCACGATGAACGCGAAACACGTTCGCGCCATTTCGCCGAGTCGATCGTGCAGCGTCGTCGCGAGACCCAGTGCGTCGAACACGGCGGCGAGATTCTGCGTGGTGAGAATCTGCTGCTGTTCGATGACGCGGCCGTTCGATGCGACGAACGAACCGCGTCCCGTCGACGGCTCCGCGAGTTCGTTGCAGAGCGACGCGAAACCGGGCGACACCCGCGGCGGTTGCGTGGCGCGATCGTCGAGTCGAAGCACCCGATCGAACGGCACGCCGTAGTACCGCTCGTAGAGCGTTCCCCGCAGCATGCGCGCCGCGATCTGCGCCGCATCGAGGAACTTCCCGCTGAACGTTCCCATGAAGATGTCGGCCGCGAGTTCGTCGACGATCGGAAGCGTGAGCTGCGCGCCCTTCGCGAGCGAGCCGAACTCCTGGAGCAGCTTGTTCGGTACGAGCACATGCGGGAACGCGGTGAACGCGATCGTCGCGAGTTGCTCGAACGTCTGCCGCGATTGCTCCTGCTCGCCGAGGCCTCCGCGCCGTTGCGTCTCGAGTGCAGCGATCCACGGCAAGTCCTCGAAGCGGGTCTGTCGCTCGAGATTCAAGAGCAGCAACGAGCGCCGCCGGCGGAACGCTGCGTATGTCGTTGCATACACACGCCGCAACGATGCGTCCGCGATCCCCGCGGCGCGCACTTGTGACGTGATCTGCGGCGACACCCGCGCGAGCGTTTCGCCCGACGTGATGACCCCGCGCTCGACGAGTACATCGAGCGGCGCTTCCATCGCGCGCTCGGTCTTGGCCCGCAGCGAAGGCGGTACGTCCGACACACGCGCGTTCGATGAACCCACCTCGACCGGTGCAACCGCCTCGTCGATGTTCGCGATGCCGCCGCTCGCATCGAGCGCGCGCAAACGCGCCACTAGCGCGTGAGCGATCTCGCTGTGAAGCGGACGCGCCGCATCCGACGTCTGCCGATCACGGAGACGCGCGTGCTCGGGCGAACCGGGTGCACCGCGCTTCGCGATCATCGTTGCCAGGATGGTGCGCAGCGCCGCAACGCTCCGCGGCGGGAGGGCCGTCGGATCCGCGACGCACGCCGCCATCGTCTCGCGCAGCCGCGCGAAGTTCTCCTTCGAGACGTGCGGCTTCGTGCACAGCGTGTGCTTTGCGCGCAACGCCGCGTACTCGGCAAGTAGTTCGCCCGCGAGTTCGCTCCATCGCGCAGGCCGGCGCCGGCAAGGCCATCCGCCCTCTACTTCGGGGGCGCCCTTCGCGTCGCGAACCTCGCAACCACGATCATCGCGTCGCACCGTCGGCACTCCACCTTCGACCGTCTCGAGAAACAGACTCACGAAGCGATCGCAGAGCGGGTTCCATACCGCGAGCATCTCGTTCATCGCTTCGACGCGCGCGTTGCGTCGCACCGCGTACAGCCGGCGGAGTACGTCGCCCACGCTCTCGAGACGCGCCACTGCGCCGCCCTCGACCGCGTGATCCGACGGCGCCGGATAGAACCGCAATCGATCGAAGAACGGCGCAATCGCCGCCA
Organism: uncultured Myxococcales bacterium; assembly: GCA_966212315.1. Lineage (GTDB taxonomy): Bacteria > Myxococcota_A > Polyangia > Polyangiales > CBIHQZ01. The sequence continues at coordinate 925 of CBIHQZ010000556.1, read as the reverse complement.
CGAGCGGCGCCGCACTCTCACCCTGGTCGTGCGCGAGGAGCCACGCGAGCACGAGCATCGCACCCTCTTCGGGCACATCGACGCGGAACCGCCCCGACGCAAGCATCGCTGCGAGTTCCTGCTGTCCTTGCTCGCTCAGCGCGTGTGCGTTCAACAGCGACCGAGCGTCTGCGGTGTCGTCGACCCGCGCGAGTTCGTGCGCCTCGAGCGGTCCACTCGCGAGAAGGTTTCCCGTCGCGAACCCGCCCTTCACGACTTCGAGCGTCGCCCAGTCGGGCACCCCCGCGACGGGCGTGCGTGAGCCGACCGCGATCGATCCGTTGCTGATCCCCGCGAGCGCATCGCGCAGTCGTTCCGCACGCACGCGCGCGCGTTCGCGCACGGCGGGATCGGGATGCGAAGCACTGGTCGCGAGCGCGCGATCGAGCAGCCCGACGACGTATCCAGGGTTGGCGGTAATGGGGAGCATTTCGTTCGACATGATCGGTCTCCGAGTTCGCGCGCTGCGTGCGCGCACGGGACGACGTGGCAGGAGTTGCACCTGCGCCCTCCGGGTTAGGAGCCCGGCACTCTGCTACTGAGCTACACGTCGAGTGGGTGACGAGAGTCGCGCGGCGGATGCCGCATGGCCAGCGAGGCAGGGATCGCACCTGCGCCCTCCGGGTACCAAGCCCGGTGCTCTGCTACTGAGCTACGCGCTGTGAGAAATGTCGCGAGCGCGCGACGGTAAGCACGCACTCGCAGGCTCGCAAGGGGACTCCGCGCATCAGCGTGCCGTGCGAGCATCGCGTTCCACTCCACGGAGGCCACTCGAATGAAGATCACCGGCGCACACGCGATTCTCTACAGCAAGAACTCGGACGCAGACCGCGCGTTCCTTCGCGACGTCATCGGCTTCCCGCACGTCGATGTCGGCGGCGGATGG
>CBIHQZ010000555.1:0-5294 GCA_966212315.1 uncultured Myxococcales bacterium | reverse complement strand
AGAGAGATCTGTCGAAGTGCCGGTCATCTTCGATTCTCGCATGGCCTCAATTTGGCTGTCAACATTCGGCGAGTGGGTTTGCGGCGATGCGTTGCTCAATCGGTCGAGTTAGCTGTCAGGGCGGCTTGGTACAACGATCGCCAGTCCACTTGTAAGTATCGTCGACGACGCGCTGATACGTGGCGCCGTTGGTTCACGCCCTTTTGATGCAGACGGTCTTCCGTCGCGAAGAAACGTGCTCGTTCGACGGGGGATTCTCGAGTCGTATCTGCTGGATACGTACAGCGCGAACCGACTGGGATTGAGCCCAACCGCCAGCGCACGGGGCGACAATTTGGGACGACGATCGGCGGCCAGCAATCTAAGTTTGGAAAATGGGGCCACCACCGCGGAGTCGATTGTCCGTGATATGCGGCGCGGAATGCTCGTCAAATTCTTTGAGAACACCCGGCCTGACCCGAAGACCGGAATTCTTTATCTTCGTTTGTGGGGCGACTGGATCGAGAATGGTGAAACGGCGTACGCGCTCTCTCGCGTGTCGTGCTCCATCACCATGGATGAGATGCTCCGCGGGATCGATGCGCTTGCGAACGACCGCCCGGTACACGCCCTTAGCGCCTCGCCTTCATTTCGCGTATCATCGATGACTCTAATCGCGGATTAGCATCGACGCGTAACGCAACGGCCTCCGTAGCGCTTGGGCGCGGCCACAGGCGCCCACCCCCAAATAGCTATGGGCGCGCGGATTCCCACCCGCAGCGCAACGCGCTTCTTGTCAGCCGCCGTCCGTCGCGACGCCACCATCCATCGCCGCGCACGACACGCCGCTGACATCCCTCGCCGCGCGTGCGCGCGCATCGACCAAAGGAAGAAGTTCGGCTCGTGCAGACCGCTCAGCGTCACCGTCGTTCCCCGAGTGCGAGTTCAGGTAGGTGCGCAGACAGGTCGCGTTCACCGAGTTCGACTCGTCGATCTGCACCGAGTTCGCCGAGCCCGCCGACTCGTCGAGGTAGTAATCGCTGAAGCCCGAGTCGTTCATCCCGCCTCGCGCTGCTGAGAAGAAACAGTCGGCGACGCCTCACCGCCCGCACCCCCGCCCTCAAAACCCGCGATTGATCCCGAACGCCACGTGCACGCTACGGACCTCGAATGGCTCGTCGAAGCGCGAGCTGCCGAACGCGAGCAACCCGTGGAACGACAGGTCGCGATCGCCGGTGGTGCGGAATCCGAGCCCCGCGCTGCCGTAGAGATGGCGGAAATCGAACCCGTCGAAGTTGCGTCCGAACGTGTTGCCGACTTCGGCGAACAGCATTCCGTCGAGGTAGTACCAGATCGGATAGCGATAGCTCGCGGTCATCACCGCGGCGCTCTCACCGCGGAATCGCCCCCAGTACCAGCCCTGCATCGTCTCGAAGCCACCGAGCGTGGGGAGGTCGACGAACGGCACCGCACTCGATGAAAGCGGATGGACCATCGACGCGTACGTGCGCAGCCCGAGCACGCGGCCCGGATGCTTCACTTCGAGGAACACGCTCCCTTCGACTTCGCCGCCGATCCACTGACGCTCGGTCGTGTTGCGCGTGTCGGCCGCGGCGGTCATGCGCCCCTCGATGCGAGCGCCGGTCGAGCGCGGTGCGTCGATGTGTCGTGTGTCCGCGAAGACGCTCGCCTCGCCGTAGAACGTGCCGTGATCGTCGTAGCCGGGCGTTCCTTGCGGCAGCGTGAGGGCGATGTCCGGTGCGCCAAAGTGGTCGTAGCGAATGCCGCCCGCGGCGGTGACGCCGAAGTGATGAAACGTGGCCCAGTCGAGAAACAGACGGACGTCGGTGCGGGCCCAGTTGAAGCGTTGTTCGTCGCGTTCGAACGTGCGCGAACCGATCCCGTAGAAGCGCCAGTCGTTGCGCTCGTTGTAGGTCACCGTCATGCCGACGTACCCGCGCGTGGCGAACTGGAACGAGTCGGTGAATCCGAGCCGCCAGAAGTTCGCGCCGCCGGTCGCGAAGAGCAGTCGCACGGTGTTGCCGCGAACCCCCGCGTCGCTCCAGCGCAGGTGAAGTCCGCCCGACGTGACGAGCCCGAGATCGACGACGAGCGACGGGGTGATGGAGAGATTCGGAAGCGGGTGCATCACCGCGTTGATGCGGTCGATGACATGGCTTCGTTCGATCGCGGTGGTGACGTATCCGGTCGGCGCGCGAATGCCGTACTCGGTGATCACGTAGAGCGGAAAGAGAATGACGCGCGGAATCCAGGCGGCGATTTCGCCGGCCGATGCCGGTGCGGGGGCGCGGTTGTCGTAGTCCGGCACCACGCGGCGTGTGTCGCGCGGGGCGGGGGGCGCGGGATGTGCCGTCGGTGCGGCAGACGCGGGCGGTGCCGACGACGTAGCGGGCGCCGTCACTGCAGCGGCGGGCGCTTCCGACGGGGCGCTCGATGGAGCAGCAGGCGCATCCGACGATGCCGGTGCAGCGGACGCTGGCGGCGCATCGCTCGGTTCCGCGGACTGCGCGTGGGCGATGGCGGGAAGCGCGATCGAGGCGCACGCGGCGAGGGACGCGACGAGCGTGGTGACGGGACGACGTGAAGAGCGGGAATGATGGTGCGGGCGCACATCGTGTGGATGCCGCCGACGTACCGGATGGGCGAGCCGTGTTGATCCAGGCCACGTTCCGGGCGCCACGGAGAGCGTCCGAGCTGAGCACGATCGCTGACCGCGAAGATTCGAGCGGCGCCTGCGAAACATTCTCCCGCGAGGTGTGACGCTGTCGGCGAGCTCGAATGCGAAAGGCGGTAGCATGGCGCGATGCTTCGTTCCGCGGTCGTGCTTCTCCTCGCTGGTGGTTCGCTGGTCGGATGCTCGGACGGTGGCACGCGCGACGGCGGGGCCGACGGGTCTCTCGATACGTCGGCCGATGCACCCACCGACACGCCGCGCGATGTTCGACCGTACGTCGACCCGTTCGTGTGCCCGGCATCGCCCGCGGCGCTTCCACTCGACGAAGCCCTCGACGGCACGCACGCGCGCGCCGGGCAGATCACGCAAGCGCGCGAGCGAATCGGCGGTGAAGCATCTGCGTCGCAGGTCGGGCACTACCGGATCTACAACAATCGCATTCGCGTCGTGGTGCAGTCGGGAGCGACGCCGGCCGGGCCGATGCGACCGGTCGGATACGATCTGTACGGCGGCAACGTCATCGACGCCGATCGCGTGCGCGCGACCGGCGAGCCCGATCAAGACGTGTTCCGCGAGATGTTTCCGATCGCGGGATTTCGCGTGAATTCCGTCGACGAAGTGAGCGTCGTGTGCGACGGCGCCAACGGTCAGCCCGCGGCGATTCGCGTGATCGGCACCGATCAACCGACGCGATTGATCACCGCGATCGATGCCGTCGCGCGGCGTCGTTTCGTTCGCATCATCACGCACTACGTTCTTCGTCCTGACAGCGACGTGATCGAGATCCACACCGAGGTCGAGTCGACCATCGGACTCGCCGCCGGGCTCAACGCCGGCGACTTTCTCGCGTTCGGACGCGGCACGATCTTCTTCACCACCGCGACCGGCTTCGGCGATCCGACGCGCGCGCTCGAAGGCGTTCCGTTCGTGGCCGGCGCGAGCGATCCGGGCGAAGGCGATCGACACGTCTCGTATGCCATCGCACCCGCGCACGGAAACGTGATCCTGCCGCTCGCCGACGAGTCGGGCGCGTTCGGGCAGTACAACGGGATCAGCGTACCCACCGAAGGCGCGGTGGAGTTCGTGCGCTACTTCGCGATCGGCACCGGCGACGTCGCCTCGGTCGCAGGACCGATCATGCGTGCGCGCGGCGACGCGTTCGGAACCATTCGCGGGCACACCACGCCGGGCGCGCTCGTGTACGCATACGACGCGCCCTACGCGTTCGGCGCCACGGTGCGTTCGTTCGCGCGCTCGGAGGCCGACGGCGCGTATTCGATCCCGATCGCACCGGGTCACTATCAAGTCATCGCCGTCGACGCGGGGCGCGCGCGTGGCGCGCCAGTGGACGTGACGGTCGCAGCGAACACCGATGCGGTGGCCGATCCGATGGCGGGCCCGGTTGCCACACTGGTGCTCGACATCGCGGAACTCACCGGCACGACGCGCACGCGCATTCCGTTGAAAGTGAGCCTGCGCGGCATCGATGTGGAACCGCTCGACGGCGCGCTCGGCGACGTCGCGGGCGAACGCGAAGCCCACGGCATGCACCGGGTGATCTATTCGCTCACGGGCATCGAGCGCGTGACGGTGAAGCCGGGGCGGTATCACGCGATCGTCTCGCGCGGCATCGAGTACGACACGATCGAAGCCGACGTGACGGTCCCGGCCGACGGCGAAGCGACGCTCACCGCCGACGTGCAGCACGTGATCGACACGCCCGGATCGATCGCGGCGGACCTTCACCAGCACACCATCGGCAGCGTCGATTCGGGTCGCACGCTCTGCAATCGCGTTCTCGAAGACAGCGCCGAGGGACTCGAATTCGCGGCGACCACCGACCACGACAACAACACCGACTTCGCGCCGTGCATCGCATCGCTCGGACTCGGCACGCGGTTCAACAGCATCATCGGCAACGAGATCTCCGTGGTCGGAGTCGGTCACTTCAACGCCTACCCGCTGCGCATCGACCCGGCCGATCCCTTCCGTGGCGTGGGCGCGCAGTACTGGGCGGATCTCACGACACAGCAGTTGTTCGATCGCGTGCGCGCGGAAACGAGCGACCCGATTCTGCACGTGTCCCATCCACGTTCGAGCGGATTGAAAGGGTACTTCTCGCACATCGGTCTCGATCCGATCGCGTGGACCTCGAGCACGCCGGTCGCGACGGGTTTCGAAGCGATCGAAGTGAACGAGTCGCTCGGCACGCCGGAAGAGTTTCTCGCGAGCGCCGACGACGCCGTGCGCGCCAGTGTGCACGCCGACGCATCGAGCATCCCGGTGCTGCATGACTTCTTCGCGTTGCTCAACCGCGGCGAGCATACGTGCGCGCTCGGCAACAGCGACACGCACGGCCGCAACGACAGCTCGGGCTATCCGCACAACCTGGTGAACGTCGGCACCGACGCCCCGGCGGATGTGACGGGCGCGCTCGTTCGTGCTGCGATTCGCGACCAGCACGTGACGGTGACCAACGGGCTCGTCGTCGCGGTTCGAACCCAGGGCGGCGATCACATGGGATGGCGCGACGTCGTGAATGCGAGCGGCACGTCGTTCGATCTCGAGGTCGACATCCGCGCGGCGCCGTGGGTGCAGGCGACGCGCTTCGCGGTCTTCG
>CBIHQZ010000554.1:0-5299 GCA_966212315.1 uncultured Myxococcales bacterium | reverse complement strand
GTGTACGCGCCCCGCGACCGAGGTGCTCGTACGGCTCGACACCAATGTCCCGGAGTCGGCGACGATGATCGTGTCGGTCGAGGTCGCGGGCGCCGACGCGGGTGTCACGCGCAGTGATGCGTCACCGCAGCAATCGTGGGTGCGCGGGCCCGGCGGCACGCTCCACTTCCCCGCGTCGTTCGGCGTCACGCCGCCCGAAAGCGGCGCGCGCGATGGCAACGCGACGCTGGTGATCAACGTCCACATCCCGCCCACGCAGTCCGGCGACGTCGCGCGCTCGATGCGGCGGGTTGCACGGTTTCGTTTCGTACCCAGCACGCCGATGAGCCTCCCGATCTTTCTCGACAGCGGATGCGCCGATCTCACCACCGGCTGCACGAGCGTGTTGCCGGCGGCGTGTTCGATCTCGGCGCGCTGCGAAGAACAAGGGATGACCTGCGGCGATCGCGGGCAATGCGTGACCCAGGCCGCGGAACTGATTCCGCTGCGCGGCGACGCCGGTGCTCGCGCCGACGCGCCGTTCGACGGCGTCGCACCAGTCGATGCACGCGACGTGGCGCGCGACAACCCCACCGATGCGGCGCGTTGCGCGCGCGACAGCGACTGCCCCGCTTCGGCCCCGCACTGCGACACCGCCAACGGAGCATGCGTCGCGTGCCTCGCGGACGCCGACTGTGGCGCCGAACGATGCGACGCCACGCAGCACATCTGTGTTCCGCGCGCGGGCTGCACCGCCGGTCCGTGCAACGACGGCAACCCCTGCACGCATACCGACACCTGCTCCAGCGGAGTCTGCGCCGGCACCGCGTATTCGTGCTCGCCGGGCGCGTGCGAAACGGCTTCGTGCAACGGGTCGGGCGGCTGCGACCACGCGAGCACCTGCGGCAGCTCCGAGGTCTGCTCGGGCGGGTCGTGTGTCGCGTGCGGCGGTCCAGGACAGGCCTGCTGCAGTGGCGACTGGTGCGGCGGCGGCGAGGTCTGTGCGGGCGGCACGTGCGTGCTCTGCGGCGGCGCCGATCAGGCTTGTTGCGCGGGCGGTGCATGCAACAGCGGCGCGTGCTGGACGGGCGTGTGCACTTGCGGGCAAGTGGGCAACGTCTGTTGCAGCGGCGGTGGATGCGATCCGGCGATGAACGGGTTCTGCTCGGGCGGAACGTGCGCGCGATGCACCCCGTACGGCTCGCCTTGCACCGGCGATCCGTGTTGCGGCGGCATCGCGTGTCGCGGCGGCCTCTGTATCAATTGATCGCCGCGCGCACGAAGTCGCACCACACTCCCGCGCGCGCTACGTTCCGCTCGATGTTCGAGCGTCGTCGTGCCCTGATCACTCGCCGCGCAAGGCTGACGCCGCGCCGGGTCGCGTGCCACACGCAGGCCCGGTGCGGCATCTCGTTCGTCGAAGGACTCCGTCGCCTGTGATGCTCTCGAGCTTCCGTTCGCACCAACGCGCATTGTTCGTCGGAGCGGCCATGACGGTCGGCGCGCCGCTCTTCGCACAGCGCGCACCGACACGCGCACGCCCCGTCGTCGCACCACCTACGCTCGACCGCGTGGTGATCCCCGCGGGTGAGTTCGTGATGGGCTCGAACACGTCGGGTGAGCGCGACGAGCGACCCGAGCATCGCCTCGCGCTCCCGGCCTTCGCGATGGATCGCACCGAGGTCACGCGCGCGAACTACTATCGCTGCGTCCGCGCCGGCGTGTGCGAAGACGCGTGGCTCCCGCGCGATACGTTCCGCGATCCGGCGCAGCCCATCGTCGCGGTCAGCTGGTTCGCGGCGCGCGCGTACTGTCACTGGGCGGGCGGGCGACTCCCGACCGAACAAGAATGGGAGAAGGCTGCGCGCGGTCCCGAGGGGCGCACTTATCCATGGGGCAACGATGCGCCGACGCCCGCACGCGCGGTCTATCACCTGCGCATGAACCTCGGACATCCAGCCCCCGTCGGCACGCACCCGGGCGGTGACTCTCCGTACGGTCTGCACGACATGGCGGGCAACGTCTGGGAGTGGACCGAGAGCGTGTACGACCCGTACGCGTACACGCGCCCGAGCACCGTCGCGACGTGCGAGTCCGCGCTCGCGTCGTTCGCGGATCTGCGTCATCGCAACGATCAGAGTTTCACCGGCGCGATGGGGATTCCGAATCAGTGCCAGCGCGTGCTCCGCGGCGGCGCGTGGAACTACTGGCCCGAAGGTCTGCGCAGTTCGAATCGCGTGCATCACGAGCCGACGGGGCGTTTTCCCGTGAGCGGCTTTCGTTGCGCGGCCGACGTGCGATAGCCCGCATCGCGGCTGTTTTGCATCGCAACCGCCACCGTAGTAGCCGTGTCGGTCGATGAATCGCTTCGCCTTCGTCGCCTTGTTGTTCGGCGCGTTCGCACTTCCCGCTTGCGGCGCGCGCTCGCAATTGATCGTCGGCGCGTACGACGCCTCCGATGTCGCCGACGTGATCGACGTCGTCGATGCCGCCGACGTGCGCGATGTGCGCGACGTGCCCGATGGACCCGATGCCTGCGTCCCCGCCGCGGATGGATGCGGCGCGACGGAGTTCTGCAACAACGGCGCGGACGACAACTGCGACGGTCGCGTCGACGAAGGGTGCACTTGCACGCCGGGCACCGTGCAGCCGTGTTTCAACGGACCGCCCGGACGCCGTCACATCGGCGCGTGCCGCGATGGCGAACACACGTGCTCGATGAACAGCACGTGGGGCGCGTGCACCGGCGGCATCGATCCTCGCGAAGACGTCTGCAACGGCCAGGACAACTCATGCAACGGCTGCTCGCAGCAGATGGATTGCCCGATCATGTGCCCCGGCCCCGGTGATCCGCGCGTGCCCGATGGCGCGCCGTTCGCCGCGTATCCGTTGCAGGGCGAGTTGTTCTACATGGGGCCCGCACGGAGCTGGTCGTGGACCATCGAGGGCGGTCCGTGCGACGCGCTCTCGGCACAACCGAGCTTCGAGATCGACAACGCGTTCCGCCAGGACGCCGTGTTCCGCCCGCGTCTCTCGGGCGATTACACGGTCACGCTCCGCGTGATCACGGGGATGGGACGCGAGCTGAGCTGCACATGGGTGGTGCACGTCTCGGGTCCGGGGCTGCGCGTAGAGATGTGCTACCCGGAGAACACGCGCATCGATCTCGATCTCTTCCTGCATCGTCCGCGCACCACGACGAACTGGTACGAGACGAACGGCACGGCGCGCGACGCGCTCGGCGACGCGTGTTCGTGGCTCAATTGCGAAGCGACCATTCGCGGGATGGACATGGCGGGCAATCTCACGCCGCGCGCCGACTGGGGCTACATGCCGTCGCCGTTGAGCGAATGCGAGAACGGACCGCACGGCGCCGAGTGGCGCACGCTGGGCTTCTGCGCGAACCCGCGACTCGACATCGACAACAATCTCCAGAAGGCGACCGGGCTGCCGGAGAACATCAACGTCGATCGTCCCGGCGACGGGGAGACGTTCCGCATCATGGTGCAGAACTGGACGGGAACCACGGCGCGTCCGTTGGTGAACGTGTACTGCAGCGGTCGGCGCATCGCGACGTACGGTGGGATCACGCCCGGGGATGCGGTGCCGCGCTTCAACGGAACGTCGGGCGACATGGGGATCGGCGCGATCTGGCGCGTGGCGGACGTGACGACACACGTCGACGCCGCGGGGCTCACCACCTGCGAATCGCTGCAGCTCCACCGGCCCGGCGCGATGACGGGCTACAACGTCACGAACGACGATCCTTCGTACTGATCACTCGTGCGCGGGGATGGGGCCGAGCGCGTTCAACTCGGCCTGCACCTGTGACCACGGCACCGAAATCGGAACCGCCGGGCCGCGCGGCAGCGTGGGGATCAGTCGCTCGAGCGCGCCGATCCGATCGTCATGCCCCGGATGCGTGCTCATCCACGCGAGCATCCCGGGCATCTCGGTGTGCGGCTCGTTGCGCATGAGCGCGAAGAACTCCTCGAGTCCGCGCGGATCGAGTCCGGCCGCGGCGACCATGCGCGCGCCTTCCGCATCGGCATCGCTCTCCTGATCGCGGCTGTAGCTGTTCAAGATCGCCGAAGCACCCGCGCTGCGCATCACGTCGCCGAGCGCACTCGCATCGCCGAGAAGCACCCGCACTGCGATGCTCACGCCTGCCGATCGCGCGACGGCGCGAATGCCGTGACGGAACGTGACATGCGCGATCTCGTGTCCGAGCACACCGGCAACTTGATCGGGACGCGCGGCCCGACGGAGCAGTCCTTCGAACACGACGATCTGCCCGCCCGGCAGCGCGAACGCGTTCAACTCGCGACGGCGCACCACGCGAAAGCGGTAATCGAAACCAGGCGTGCGAGCTTGCGGCGCGAGGCGTCCCACGATTTCGCGAAGGGCCGCATCGGTCGCGGGCGTGTGGATCTGGGGACCGAGTTCGTCGTTCATCGACTCGATCGCGGAGTCACCGATGCGACGGTCGACCGAGATGGGAAGTTGCTCGGCGGCCGCGGGCAGACCGCGCGTCGGCACCCACCACAGTCCGACGAACAGCAACGCAACGATGGCAACACCGACGATCGCGAACACGCGTCCGAGCCGGCGCTTCTTGGCACCGTGTGTCGCAAGCGCGTGCAACGTGGCGTCGAGGTGACCGCCCGACTGTGTGCGCACGGCTTCGATGAATCCCGGATGCTCACAGGTCATCGTCACGCCCGATGCACCGATCGGCGGCCGACAGAACACCACGTGCCCACTCTCGCCTCCGATGTCGAAGCGAATCCCGGCATACGGCAGCGTGTGTTGCTGACCGTTCGCGCGCTCTACTGCTGCGAGCCCTTCGCGGGTCGGCGTGATGCTCGCCGCGCGGCCGAGGCTCTCGTTCGGAATGAATACCAGCCCATCGAATGTCGCGACCGTCATGGCGCCTACCTGCCCTCCGTTGTTGTGCGCGAGGTTCGTCATCGTGCTCCGCAGCCGTCAGAGATCGTTCGGCAGACCGTGTTCGTACCACCGCGGACCCGGTTCGGCCGCTCGCAGGAACTCGAGCACGACCGGCGCCGGGGACGGATGGATCCATGGGAGGTCGCGTTCGCCGCGGGTGGCATCGACGGGCCACGCGAGTCGTTCGACCTCGAGCGAGAACTGCCCGTCTGCACCCGTCTTGTTGCCGCGCGCGTCGAGCCGCGACCACGCGCCGCGCAGATGCACCGCGTTGAGTCCGTGCAGCGCCGACAGCTTCTGGTAGCAGAACCCAGCGGGAATCCCCTGCGCGCGCAGCAACATCCACCAGCGGAAGGCCGATAGGAATACC
>CBIHQZ010000553.1:0-5303 GCA_966212315.1 uncultured Myxococcales bacterium | reverse complement strand
CTCTTTCGACGACGCCTGCGCCCCCGCGGGCTACGCGGGGGCGTCGGAGGGAGAGGGGCGCTGCGGCAGCCGGGGGTGAGGTGAGGTCACGTCATTCGTACGCGCCGATGCTCGGTGCTGCGCTCGTCGAACGGCACACACCGTCGGCGTCGCCTGCCATGCCCCACGCCGCGTCGGCATTCGCGCCCGCGCGCGTCGCAGGGCTTCCGCTCGCGAGGTGGAAGTCGCCGCCCGCGGCATTCACCACGCGCGGATCCGCGCTCGCGACGGCATCGGGCTCGGGGATGCTCATCGAGACGCCCTCGAGATCAGGCGACGGGATGGACGCCCCGCCGTTCCACCAGAGGTTGTGCGACAGGCGAAGCCCGCTGCCGTTGCCCGAGGTGACCTGCAACGGAATGCGGATGTCACCACTCGGATAGCCGAGCAGGTTGTTCGCGAACGTCACGTCACGGCTGCGAAGGTCGGACGAATTGCCGCCGCCGAGGACGCGGAGCGACTGTCCGCGCGCGCCCGATTCCCAGATGGTGTTGTTCACGGCCGCGCATTGCGCGCAGCCGCGAGTGGCGATGCCGGCCTGGGTCGCATTCACGATCACGTTGTTGCGTGCCACGAGTCGCAGGCCTTCGTAGTCGGCGCCGATCGGATCGAAGTACTGCGGGTCGGTTGCACCACCGAGGATGATCCCCTCGCCGCCGATGTTCTCGATGCGGTTGCCGTCGTACACGACGTCCTGACTGGCGCCCTTCGCGAACGTCGCGTCCGTGTTCGCGCAATCGTGGATGTGATTGCGAGCGACACGCGCCGTGTGCACGGCGACGAGGTCGATGCCCTGCGCCGAGCCCGAAGTACTCCCCGGATCGTGAACGTCGTTGGCGTCGAGATACACGTGGTTCGACTGGTTGATCTTGATGCAGTCACCGCCCGGACCGGTGTGGTGCACCTGATTGTCGCGGATCTCGATGTAGCTCGAGCCGCTGTCGACATGGATGCCGTTGCCACCCGTATTGCGGATCTCGAAGCCCTCGATGGTCACGTACGACGCGCCGTGCAACGCGAAGCCTTCGCTGTCGCCGCCGCAATCGAGCACTGCGGCGCCCGCGCCCTCGCTGACGAACGCGACGGGGCTCGCGGCGGTGCCGTGGACCTCGAGGTCGGTGTTGCACGCGTAGGTTCCGGCAAGGACGTGGACGCGATCACCAGGCTGCGCGTGGCGCGTCGCGAACTCGAGGGTGCGCCATGGCGAGGCCTGGCTTCCGTCGGCGCTGTCGTTGCCACTGGTCGAGACGTATCGCTCGCGCGAGTAGGTCGCATGATCGGCGAACGAGTCGAGCGCGCCGCATGCGCCGGTGACGGTGTCGCCACCCGACGATGTTCCACCACTCGTGCCACCGGACGATGTGCCCCCGGTGCCGCCGCCCGCGGTGGTACCCGATCCGCCGCCACTCGACGTGCCGCCACTCGCGGAGCCCGAGCCGGTCGTACCCGAACCGCCGCCTGCGACGCCATCCGTGCACGACGGATCACTCGTGGTGCAGGTCGTGTTCGTGCCGCCGATTCCATTGGGATCACTGCTGGCCCCACCGCCGCCGCACGCGCCCGCGGCGAGCGCCGCACACGTGAGAAGCATGGTCGAGGCTGCGAACCGATTGGTTGTGTTTCGCATGCCCGCCAGAACGGCCGGGCGTCGCGACGGGATTAGTTCGAAGTGATGCGGTGACGACGTGCCGAGGAAATCACTAGCGCGTCGGTAGCGTCACCTGGTGCGTGGATTCGAGAGCCCGGCAGACTCGCGCGCGCCTCGACGGGCATCGCTCGCGAGTCGCCTTCCGCGAGAAGCGCCTACCTTCGAAACGCCTGCTCGCTTTCTTCCTGCTGCCGCCTCGGTGCGACCGACGGCTTCGCGTACTGCTCGTATCCACCGAAGTCGACCAGCACGCACGCCTCGTTGCCGAGCACCCACGCGTCGTGTCCGGGCCCGAGTTCGAAGAAGTCACCGGGCCCCACCTCGAGTTCGCTCCCCTCGTCCATCCGGATCTTCATCCGTCCCGACAGCACGTAGCAGGCGTGATTCGCCTGACACGTCTTCGTCCCCATGACCGGCCCGAGATCCTCCGACCATTTCCACCCTGGCTCGAACACCCCGCGCATCACCGTGCTCTTTCCGAGGTGGAACATCTCCGCGTGACCATGCCCAGCAAACGGACGGTTCTCGTCCGGCGCAGCGCCACGCTTCACCTGCATCCGCGGCTTCCCCATCGTTCCCATGTGTCACTCCCCCTTCACACGCTCAGCGTGCAAACGATGTGCGCCCCGCGTGGTCACCGCGTTGCACGCTCGCACCGCCCGGGAGGGAACATGATGAACACGCCGATTCTGTTCGCGCCGCGTCGCGCCGCACCCGACACGGACGTGATTCCAGCTTATTTCCCCGCGCCCGGGCTCGGCCTCGTGCCCATCAACGCGTTCGTCATCCACGCGCGCGAGCCGGTGCTCGTCGACGGCGGATGGGGACAGCAGCGCGATGGATTCGTACAGCACCTCGCGTCGATCATTCCGCTCGATCGCCTGCGCTGGCTCTGGCTCACCCATGCCGATCAAGACCATGTCGGCTGCATTGCGCAGCTCCTCGAGAAGGCGCCGAAGCTGAAGGTCGTCACGACGTACTTCGGCATGGCGAAGATGTCGCTCTTCGCGCCACTGCCGATGGATCGCGTGCACCTGCTCAATCCCGGCGAACAGCTCGACGTCGGCGATCGATCGCTCGTGTGCATGCGCCCGCCGACTTTCGACTCGCCCGAGACGACCGCGCTCTACGACACGAAACAACGCACGCTCTTCAGTGCGGACTCGTTCGGCGGTGTGCTCGACGAGCCGTTCGACAGCGCCGAGTCGATGTCCGATCGAGCGCTCGAGCACGGCATCCAGCTGTGGGCCTCGGCCGATTCACCGTGGCTGCAGTACACCGACCCTGTTCTCTGGGATCACACGTTCGACGCGATCCGCGACTTCGATCCGGTGAACATCTTGAGCAGCCATCTGCCGCCCGCGCACGACGTCACCGATCGATTGATCCACTGCCTGCGGGGCGCGCGGAACATCCCGGCGTTCGTCGGGCCGAACCAGGCCGCGTTCCAGCAACTGCTCCAACAAGCCGCGGAGTGAACACGGCGGTGCGAGGCACACACGTCTCGCGCTAGGGTCCGCGCGATGACGACCGAGCAGAACCCGCTCCTCAGCGATCGCGACGTGGACTTCCTTCTCTACGAGGTCTTCGATGCGCCCGCGCTCTGCCAGCTCCCCGACTACGCCGAGCACTCACGCGAGACGTTCGATCTGCTCCTTCGCAACGCGCGACGCCTCGCCCGCGACGTGGTGTATCCGACGTACCGCGCGCTCGACGTCGAGCCACCGGTGTTTCGCGACGGGCGTGTGTCGGTGCACCCGCTGCTCCATCGGATCTATCCGCAGCTCGTCGACCTCGGGGTGCTCTCGATGACGAGACCGTTCGACGTGGGCGGCCAGCAGCTTCCGCATCTCGTTCACGCGGTGGTGCAGACCTATCTCGGCGCCGCGAACTGCGCGCTGGTCGCGTACGCGGGGCTCACGTCGGGTGCCGCACATCTGCTCGAGGCATTCGGCTCGCCTGCGCTGCGCGAACGCTTCATGGCGAAGATGTACGCGGGCGAATGGACCGGCACGATGGCGCTCACCGAACCGCACGCGGGGAGCAGTCTCGCGGACGTACGCACCGTCGCGGTGCCGGCGGGTGACGGCTCGTATCGATTGAGCGGGTCGAAGATCTTCATCTCGGGCGGTGATCAAGACCTCACCGAGAACATCGTACATCTCGTGCTCGCGCGCATCGAAGGCGCGCCTCACGGCACCAAGGGGATCTCGCTGTTCGCGGTGCCGAAACGACGCGAGGAGAACGGCGCGCTGGTCGACAACGACGTCGCCGTCGCGGGGGTGATTCACAAGATCGGCTGGAAGGGTCTGCCGTCGCTCGCGCTGAATTTCGGCGAACGCGGCGATTGCCATGGGTGGCTCGTCGGTGAGCCGAATCGTGGCCTCGCGCAGATGTTCCAGATGATGAACGAAGCGCGTTTGATGGTCGGCATGAGCGGCGTCGCCACCGCGATGGTCGCCTATCACGAGGCGGTGAACTACGCGCGCAGCCGGCCACAAGGACGCGCGCTCTCGCAGCGCGACGCGAGCGCGCCGCAGATTCCGATCGTCGAACACGCCGACGTGCGGCGCATGCTGTTGCGGTCGAAGGCCATCGTCGAAGGAGCATTTGCGCTGGGACTCGCGACCGCGCGCTATGCCGACCTCGCGGCGCACGCAGTGGACGACGAGGCACGCCGTCGTGCGCGACTGACGCTCGATCTGCTCACCCCGGTGACCAAGACCTTCCCGGCCGAGCGCGGCTTCGAAGTAAACGTGCTCGCGGTGCAAGTGCACGGCGGCTACGGCTACAGCAGTGAGTACTTGCCGGAGGCGTGGCTGCGCGATCAGAAGCTCAACTCGATTCACGAAGGAACCACCGGGATCCAGGGCCTCGATCTGCTCGGACGCAAAGTCGTCGCGGGCGGCGGCGAGGCGTTGCAGCTGTGGCTCGGTGAGATCGAAGCGACCGCCAGCGAAGCGCGTGGTGCGGGAGTCGATGGTGCGTCGATCGATGCGGTTACAGCCGCGAGCCAGGTCGTCGCGAACCTCACCATGCAGCTCGCGCAGGCGGGACTCGCGGGCGACGCGGACAAGATGCTCTCGCACAGCGCGGACTACATGGAGCTGTTCTCCATCGTGACGATCGCGTGGATGTGGCTGAAGCAGTGCGCGGTGGCGACTGCGGCACTCGCGCGCGAGGGCGCCGATCGCGACTTCTACGAGGGAAAGATTCTCGCGGGGCAGTACTGGTTTCGCACCGAGGTCCCGCGCGTGGTGCAGCTCGCGGCGTTGTGCGCGTCGGGCGAAGATTCGTATTTGCGCGCGCGAAGCGAGAATTTCTGAGGCGGAGAGCGACCTCACCCGCGCTGCCGCGCGCCCCTCTCCCTCCGACGCCACCGCGCGGAACGGTAACGCAGGCGTCGTCGAAAGAGGGGCTCGAAGGATGATGCGTAGGCGGTGATCGGATTACGTGGTTCGAACGGCGGGTGGGAAACGTGGATGGCGGTGTCACGTGGCGAGCGACGTAGCTCGCAGCGAGGTGAACGCGGCGCGCGTTGCATCGCGTTCTCAGTGCTCGCATCACGCCACCATCATTCCAGCCCCACTTTCGACGACGCCTGCACGCGGCGCGA
>CBIHQZ010000552.1:0-5307 GCA_966212315.1 uncultured Myxococcales bacterium | reverse complement strand
GGCGACGCAGTTGCTCGGCAGGGCCAAGGCCCGACTGCAAGCGCCGAGGTGAGCGCTAACGGCAGCCGACCATCGCACATCGCTTTGCCACGAACGTGGCAGTTGCCTACCATGTTCGTATGGACTCGAAAGTACGGCTCTCCGCCTCGGTCGACGCCGAGCTTCTTCGTGCCGCCTCGGCTGCCGTTGCAGCGGGACGTGCGGCGACCGTGAGCCAGTGGGTGAACGACGCGCTCCGCTTGAAGCTCGAACACGACCGTCGACTCGAGGCGCTCGGACGATACGTTGCGCAATACGAGGCCACCCACGGCGTGATCACAGAGGCTGAGATGCGTTCTGCGTCGCGGTGGGCGAGCGAGCGGGCGATCGCGGTCCGAGGCAAGAAACGCCGACGGGCCGCGTGACCTTCGTCCTCGACGCCGGTGCGCTCGTGGCAATCGAGCGCGGCGACGCGCGAATTCATGCGCTCTTGAAGCAGGCGCTCATCGCCGGTCGGCCGCCTGCAACGCACGGCGGCGTCATCGGGCAGGTCTGGCGCGGTGGACGTCGACAAGCGGCACTCGCTCGAGCGCTCGCGGGCATTCTCGTGGCGCCTCTCGACGACGAACTCGGCCGCCGGGGCGGCACACTGCTCGCTGCAACCCGAACATCGGACATCGTCGATGCGGCCCTCGTCCTGCTGGCGCGCGACGGCGACACCATCCTTACGTCGGATCCGAAAGACATTGCGCGTCTGGCAGCCGCAGCACAGCTGCACGTAGACGTCGTCCGGGTGTAGCCCCAATGAGAGCGTTTCGCGATCTTCGGGCCCTCCCCATCGCGCGGCGAAGGCATCGTACGATGCGCGCATGAACCCCAACGCGCAGCGCCCGCGAGTGATCATCCGTCACTGTGCCGAGTACGACCCGCAGCGGATCCGCGAGATCGTGCGCGAGGGGCTCGCCGAACTCGGGTTGAAGCCGCACGGGCGCACGCTCGTGAAGCCGAATCTCGT
This sequence comes from uncultured Myxococcales bacterium, assembly GCA_966212315.1. Classification (GTDB taxonomy): domain Bacteria; phylum Myxococcota_A; class Polyangia; order Polyangiales; genus CBIHQZ01. The sequence goes on along the minus strand of CBIHQZ010000552.1, from coordinate 4,313 downwards.
CGCCGCCGGTGAACTGTTTCCGCACGCGCACACGCGTCCCGAGTTCGCGGAAGGCGTGCTGTGGGCGCTCAAGGACGCGAGCGATCACGCGATGACCGAACTCGCGGTGGGCGAGCGTTGCGGCATCACGATCCCGTCGCGCATGGCGTTCGCGGAGTCGGGCTTCGACGCGATGCTCGAACGAGTGCCGGGCGTGCAGCGCTACCTCTTCGACGAGTGCCAGCAGGTCGAGATCCCGTACACGCACGAAAAGCGATTGCGCGATTACGTGTTCACCCCCGAGCCCGTCGCGAAGGCCGACTTCTTCGTGAACATGCCGAAGTTCAAGGCGCACCCGTGGACCACGGTGACGTTCTCGATCAAGAACTACATCGGCATCCAGGACGACCGGCATCGACTCATCGATCACGATCACCGGCTCAACGAAAAGATCGCCGACCTCCAGTACATCATCCAGCCGCAGTTCATCGCGATCGATGCGATCACCGCCGGCGAGGGTCGGATGCTCACGCCGCAACCGTTCGACATGAAGCTCGTGATCATGGGGAACAATCAGGTCGCGTTCGACACGGTGTGCGCGGCGATCATCGGCGTCGATGCGAACACGGTCGATCACATCCGCCTGGCGGCCGAGCGCGGTTTCGGCACGACGGACCTCTCGCAGATCGAGATCACCGGCGACGTGACGCTCGCGCAGGCGAAGCAGCGCGCGAAGAACTTCAAGGTGGGTCTCGTCCGCGTCGAGAAGTACTTCGAGGGCACGCACATCACCGCGTACGCCGGTGCGCCACCCGAGTCCGAGGCGACCGACTATTGCTGGGGCGGGTGTCCCGGCGCGCTCGAAGAAGCGATCGAAGTGCTGCGTCTCTACGACAAGACCTGCGACGAGAAGCTCCCGCGCATGCACATCGTGTTCGGCGCCTACGACGGACCGATCGATGCGAAGCCGGGCGAGAAGATCGTCTTCATCGGCGACTGCGCCGAGTACCACCGCGAGGTCGCGGGGCAGATGATCGACGTGAAGAGTCTCTACAAGAAGCGCGAGACCAAAGATCCGCACCACGCGAAGCACGACGACATCTACGCGAAGATGGTGAGCGTGATGCGCAATCTATCCGCCACGAAGGATCAGCAAGTGATGCGGATGCAGGGATGTCCGGTGAGCGTTGCCGAACAGGTGCTCGCGCTGGTGAATCTCGGTGGAACGAAGAATCCGTACTTCGCCGCGGATCAGGTGGTGGGCTTCAATCGCGCGTATCTCGGATGGCGCGCCGTGCAAGCGTTCCAGCGTCTGAGTGGGACGGCGTACCAGAAGCCCGGTGCGTGTGCGCGAGGACACGCAGCGCCCGAAGTGCCGGGGCAATCGCTCGAAGGCCACCGCGACGCCGAGTGATCGCGCGTGTACGTTCGTGCGTGGAGGATCTCCATGCGCGTCCGCTTCCCTTCTTGTTCGACCTTGTTCGTTCTCGGATCGCTCGCACTCGGATCCGCTGCATGCGGTGAAACGCGACTTCGCCTCGATGCCTCGGTGGGCAACGTGGGCGTCGGCGGCGCGTGCACCAACGACGGGCAGTGCCGTCACGGGCTGACCTGCGATCAGACGGTGTTCACCTGCCAGCCCACGCCCACCGTGATGGCAGGCGGAATGTGTCAGCTCACCGCGCAGTGCCTGGTCGGGCTCTACTGCGCGAACGACGGAACGTGTCACCCCGCGGGGACTGCGGCGCCGGGCGAAGTCTGCACCGACACGAGCAGTTGCGTGCGCGGCGCGGTGTGTGTGCGGAGCGCGCCGGGGTTGTACGGCTCGTGCGAGATCCCGCGCGGCACGACGGTGACGGTCGGCGACGCGAGCGTGACGAGCGATGCATCGGTGACCGGTTCGACGACGCCGATGAGCGCGCACGACATCGGGCAGGCGTGCACTGACGTACTCGACTGCCTTGGCGGGCTCACCTGCGAGAGCACCTCGCATTCGTGTCAGCCGGGAACCGTGAACTCGATCCCGCATCCGTGGACCGGCGAGCAATGCACCGACATGCCCGAGTCCGTGGTGCGCGCGTACTTCGAGATCCCCGCGGCCGATGGAACCCCCGCACACGACTTCTTCCGACTGCCATTCCCGAACGACATTCGCCGCGATCCGGCCGGGCACCCGAACCTCACCGGCTTTCCGCATCCGGGGCCGGGGCTCGTGGGCGTCGATCTGCTCGATCTGTATCTGCGCGCGAGCGAGCGTGAACTCGACGGGTTCGGCACCAATCAACTCGTGTACTTCCGCTTCTCGGGCAGCGTCGACTTCGACACGCTCAGCTTCGACAACATCCACGTCGTCGACCTGACCACCGGCGGCGCGCCGTCGTCGTCGCGCTTCGGCGCGAGCACGGGCGGCACGCGCTATCTGTGCAGCAACTTCCTCGTGATCGGCACCAACGCGGGCGACCCGCTCGAGCCCGGCCACACGTACGCGGTGTACCTCACCAACGGGATCCATTACCGGCCGTCCAATTGCGGGGCCGATGCGTCGACGTGCGCAACGCTTCCGGTGCAGCGCGACGAGGACTTCACGCTGATGCTCGCGCCGACGCCGCCGGCCGATCCGAACAAGGCGCGCGCGTGGATGGCGTACGCGTCGCTTCGCACGCACTTCGCGTCGCATGCGATCGATCCGAACACCGTGATCAACGCGGCGGTGTTCACCACGCAAGACCCGCGACGCACGGTGGCCGCGATGCGCGACGTCGTGCGCGCGCAACCGGCGCCCACCGCGAGCGGCTTCGTCAATTGCGACACCGGCGCGATGTCACCGTGTGACGACGGACTCACCGGCGCGGCTCACACGCGCGGATGCCCGGCGCAGATGGACCCGGCGTTCATCGAACTGCAGGGAACGCTGCCGGTGCCTGTTTTCCAGCACGGAACGCGTCCCTACAACACGCCCGGCGAAGGCGGCATCGATCGCGACGCAATGGGTCGTCCGGTGGTGCAGAGCACCGAGAACGTGTGCGTGACCGTGACGATCCCGCGAGGCGTCGCGGCACCTGCCGGTGGATGGCCGGTGGTGCTCTACGGTCACGGCACGGGCGGGAGCTATCGCAGCGGCGTCACCGAAGGGCTCGCACGAGCACTCGCGGACATCGACAACGGCGACAGTACGCACAGCCACATCGCACTCGTCGGATACGACGGCGTGATGCACGGACCGCGTCGTGGTGCGGGCGAGAACGGTTCGCCGAACACATTGTTCTTCCACTTCGACAACCCGCTCGCCGCACGCGACAACGTGCTCCAGGGCGCGGCCGACGTGTTCGCCCTCACGCGCGCGCTCGAGTCGGTGTCGCTCGCGATGCTCCCGACCGCGGCGGATACGACCGCGTTCGACCCTGCGCACATCGTGTTCCTCGGCCACTCGCAAGGCGCGACGGTCGGAACGCCGGCGGTGCCGTACGAGCCGGGCATCTCGGCGACGGTGTTGTCGGGCGCCGGTGGCGATCTGCGCACGTCGCTCACCACCAAGACGCATCCGGTCGACATCGCATCGCTCGTGCCGCTCGCGTTGCAAGACCCGTCGGCCGACGCGAGTTCGCCGCCGCTCCAGGTGTTCCAGGCGTTCTTCGAGCGCAGCGACGCCGTGAACTACGGACGCAACTTCCTGTGGAATCCGATCATGGGCGTGCCGATGCGTTCGGTGGTGCAGGTGTACGGACTCGGCGACACGTACTCGACCGAAGGAACGATGCAGGCGCTCGCGTCGACGCTTGGCGTGACGGCCGCGAATCCGATCCCGCGTGGGACGATGGGATGGCCGTCATCGGGCGCGGATCTGCCGCTGATGGATAACTTCCGCACCTCGAACGGCGCCGCGACCGCGGTGCTGCTCGAGAGCGATCCGATGGGCGCATACGACGGGCACTTCGTGCTCTTCCGCGATGCCGCGCTGCAGACGCGCGTGATGCGCTTCATCGTGTCGACGGTGAACGGGATGGCGGCGGTGCGGTAGCCCCTCCTGCGCTGCCGCGCGCGCATTCCCGAACCACCGTTCGCGCAGACCCCTCCTGCGCTGCCGCGCGCCCCTCCCCGAACGACACTCCGCGATATCGACTCGGGAGTGTCGTCCGAAGAGGGGCTTCGTGAATGGGCGAGGGGGCCGCGCGCGCAGACGAGCGTGCGAAGACGCGTGGCCTTCTGTTCGCGACGTCTCGAAGGCGATCGCTGCTCGACCTACCCGATCTCCAGGTCAGGTCGACAACGATCCGAGCCCCTCTTCGGACGACACTCTCGATTGACCAATGCGCAGTGTCGTTCGGGGAGGGGCG
>CBIHQZ010000551.1:0-5321 GCA_966212315.1 uncultured Myxococcales bacterium | reverse complement strand
AAGGCGTCGTCGAGAGAGGGGCTGGAACGATGGGGCGTCTTTGGTGTGCTGGCGACGAGGTGGTACGAGCGCAGGAGCGTTGAGCGAGCATCGCACCGCGACCGCGCAGCGCGACCGCGCACGGCACCGCAGCGCGACACCGCACCGCACCGCGTCGCCTCCGGCCCGCTCTTCCCCTCGCTTGCCACGTCGTGCCCTGCGCCTCGACGTCCTCGGCCTGCCGCACGACAACCAGCGCAGTTCACCGATACGCATCATTCTTCGAGCCCCTCTCTCGACGACGCCCCGAGTACGCGCGCTACGCGCTGGCGTCGGAGGGAGAGGGGCGCGCGGCAGCGCGGGTGAGGTCCGCGCTCGCAGTCATCACGTCTGCGGCCAGGGCTTCGAGCGCATCATCCAGCGCGATGCGTGACTCCGCGCACTCGATCGCATCGATCGTCTCGCGCCACGCAGAGAGCCCACCCGGCAGGCCGCGCAGATAGCCGCGAAAGAATCGCCGCGCGCGACGAAGACCGCTTCGTTCACCGTAGCGTTCAGTCCCTCGCGTCACATGCTCGCGACACGCATCGACACGCTCGCGAACGCTCGGGGCCGTCATCCCCACGCCGATGTCGAGCAACGCACGCACTTCGCGGAACACCCACGGATGTTCGATCGCGCGACGGCCGATCATCACGCCCGCACATCCGGTTTCTTCGATCGCTCGACGCGCGAGTCCGGCGCTCGCGACATCGCCGTTCACCAGCACCGGAATGCGCACCACTTCGCGCACGCGCGCCGCCCATTGCCAATCAGCGCGCCCGTCGTGACCCATTTGCGCCGTGCGGCAATGGATCGTCAGCGCCGCGACTCCCGCATCCTCGAGACGTCGCGCGAGATCCACGATCGGCATGTGCGACTCGGGACCCCACCCGATGCGGGTTTTCACCGTCACCGGACGCGTGCACGCGCGAACGACCTCGCGCGCCATCGCCACCATCGCATCGGGCTCGCGCAACCACGCCGCCCCCGCGCCGCGATGCACCACGCGGGGCACCCAGCACCCGCAGTTGATGTCGACGTAGGCAGGACCCGCGGCATCCGCACTGCGAGCGGCCGCAACGAGTGCATTCGCATCCGCGCCGTAGATCTGGATCGCCGTCGGGCCGGTGTCGTACGAGAGATCGAGTTTTCGCCGCGTGATCTCGTCGTTCGCCGCGAGGTGCTCGGCGTGCACGAACTCGGTCACGCACAGCGTGGCGCCGCGGGCGCGGCAGACCTCGCGAAACACCGGATCGCTCACGTCCTCCATCGGCGCGAGCACCACCGCGCGCGGCGCGGTCGACGCGAACCACTCGATCGATGCGTTCACTCGCTCGGCTCGTCCGATGACTCGAGCGTTGCGAGGGCATCGCGCAGAATTCGCAGCGACTGACCGATGCGCGACTTCACCGTGCCGAGCGGCTGCCCGAGCTTCTCGGCGATCTCGCTGTGCGTGAGCCCGCCGAAGAACGCCAGATCGAGGGTGGTCCGCTGATCGCGATTCAAGCGACGCATTGCAACGTGAACCGCGCGCGCACGTTGCGCTTCGTCCGTCTCGCGCTCGGGCGTCGCAATGCCTTCGTGCCCCGCGGACGTCTCGTACGCTGCCGCTTCGTACTCGCTCCGCGTCGAGCGAGCGCGAACCACGTCGATGGCGCGGTTGCGGGTCAGCGTGATGAGCCAGGCGACCGCACTCCCGCGGCGACGCTCGAACGTCGTGGCCTCGAGCCAGGCGCGCGTCATGGCGTCTTGAAGGACTTCTTCGGCTTCAGCGGCGGCTTGCGTGATGCGAACCGCGATGCCGAAGAGCAGGTCGGCGTACCGATCGTAGAGCGCGAGAAACGCTTCTTCGTCACCCTGCGCCGCGCGTTCGAGTGCCAATGCCGCGGCATCCGCGTCGTCCGTCTCGTGGGACGTCGACAGCGCGCCGGGCGCTTCGGTTTCACTCGCTGCGTGTGCTCCGTGAGGCAAAGGATCGACCCCGAAGCGACATCCTGGGCGACAAGATGCGCGAGCGTCAACTCGGGACGCGCCGCGCAAGTTGCACTGGCGTAGGCCGTGGATCCGCGCCACCTTCGCTGTCCGTGGCGCGCGAACGCGCTTGATGACGATGAGCATCGACGACGAAGGCAGTGACGAGCTGACCGCGATCGCGCTGGCGGGAACGCCACAGCGCATCGTCGACGTCACCGTTCCGCCCGAGGCCCACGCGTCGATCGACACTGCGCGCGAAGCACTTTCCGCATATGCACGCGCGACCGTGTTGCCGGTGACTGCTCCTCCCGCAATCCGCGACGCATTGAAACGCTCGATCGCTTCGCATCCACGCACGCCGCGCCGGGCTGCGCTGATCGTGCTCGACATGATCGTCGACTACCTCACGCCGGGGCGGCCGCTTCATGTGCCACGCGCGGTGGAGATCGTCCCGGCCGTTCGCGCATGCATCGAGAGCGCGCGGCGCGCGGGTACGCCGGTGGTGTACCTCTGCGATCACCACGAACCGGGCGATCCGGATCTCGAGACGTGGCCGCTGCACGCGGTGCAAGGCACGCCGCGCGAGCGGGTAGTCGCAGCGCTCGCGCCCCACGACGACGAACTCGTGATTCCGCACCGTACCTACAGCGCGTTCTTCGAGAGCACGCTGGAAGCTTCGTTACGCGCGCTCGACGTGAACACGCTGGTGCTCACCGGCTGCGCGACCGAGATCGGTCTGCTCGCGACCGCGACCGATGCGTTGATGCGTGGCTTCGTGGTGGAAGTGCCGCCCGAAACGCAGGCGGGAAGTTCGGAGATCGCCGAGCGCGTGGCACTCGGCGCGTTGCACGTGATGCGTCCGCTCCGAAGCGACGCAGTGACTACGCCGCACGCGCCAGCGCCGCCGCCTTCTGGTCCTCGCTGAGATCGAGCGGATACAGGTCGTAGCGAAGCAAGAGGACGTCCTTCGGATTCTCGCGCGACACCAGCACCAGCACGAGATCGCCACCGGCCCCACGCTGCGTGAAGAACGGCTCGCCCTTCGAGCGCTGCATGATCGCTTCGTGATTGCGCGACGCGGTCGCCGTCTCGGCGCGCACTGCATTCGCGCGATAGCCCGCGTTGTCGTTCTCGAGCGGCGCGAGCGCGGGGACGACGAAGCGGTACACGATGTGCCCGTTCGGCCGGCCGTTCACGATCTGCTCGGTCGCGCTGAGCAGCAGGCACTCGACTTCTTCCGATGTCGCGGCCACGCGCTGTGCGGTGCGCGCGCGCTTGAGCAGAATCGCGCCGAGCGACAGGATCGCCACGCCGATCAGTGCGCCGACGATCGACATGAATCCGATCGATGCCCAGCGTGACTTCGTGCACTCGACCGCCCACGAAATCGCGTAGCGGCTGTTGTCCTGCGGGTCGAATCGAAGCGTCGGCTGTGCATCGTCGTCGACGCCGCCGAACAGCGTGCTGAACGTGAAGTGATCGTTGTGCGGCAGGTTGCTCGTGTCGGTGTACGAGACGTCGAGCGAGTACTCTTTGAAGATGCCGTAGCGCGATCGCTGCGTGCCGCGAACGCTCCCGAGTTCAGCAGGCGTGCCGTGCTCCCACACTTCACCGTCGGCGATGACGCGGGCGGCGTCGCGATACTGCCAGACCAGATAGGCACCGCCGACGCCGAGGCCGACGAGGACCCACAGGATTCCCCAGAAGTAGGCGCGGATCAGAAACGATCGTTGGAGCTTGAGGGGGCGGGGAGGGAGGAAGGGCATGCGCGAGACGATCGCGCGGGTGTGTCGTTGCGCGCAAGCTGCGCGGCGAAAAGATCAGCCCTGGTTGTGGGCGAAGCGGCTCTGCGCGAGGACGCGGTAGTCGTCGTGTCGGACTCCGCCTCGTGCGTCACCGACGTAGCGGTAGAAGAAGCGGTGATCGACCGGGATGTTGCCCGCTTCGTATGAGCGAACGTCGGTGATCGTGTTGCCGAAACCGATGTCGACCGGATGGCCGAGGACCGACGCGAAGCTGCGGAGCACCGCCGACTTGTACGTCACGCCATCGGGGCCGCCGACGCCGAAGCTCGAGCCTTCACGTGTGCGCACCATGCCAGCGGGAAAGCCGTTGGCCTGCAGCCACTGACGAGTCGCCTGCGAGAAGTAGTCGGGCCGCGCGGTGACGTACGCGATCGTGTAGCCCTCGTGTGCGAGCGATCGCAGAAGCGCAGCTGCGCCGGGGTGCGGAGCAGGTGTGTGCGAGAGACCGAATACGCTGCGACCGAAGGCGTGCTCGAATTCGGTGAGCGTTCCGTCGACGTCGGTCACCACGACCTTGGCGCCATTGCCCACCACCGCGACGGTGGCGTCGGCAACGGTGCGGTCGCCGCGAACGATGAAGCGCACCGAGTTCAAACCGAGCGGGAGGTGCTCACCGTCCGGAATGCGAAACGCGACCAGCCCGGATTCGTCCGACTGCGAACCGTTCGCGCGCACGACGGGGTGCGAGTGATTCGCGCTGCGCGTGGTACCGATGGATTCCCAGCGACCGGTGTCGGCACGGCGGAGGTAGACGTCGATGTCCTCGTCGCCGAGTCGGTTGTCGCCGAGACCATAGCCGAAGCGCGCTTCGACCCACGCGGCGCTGCCCGAACGGACGAGCACGTCTTGCGCGCGGTGCCACGGCTCGTTGCCACCGCCGCTCGCGCGGAGACGGCTGCCGAAGTGGCGGAAGTGACCGCGCGGCTGCGCGATCGGAATCCCACCCGGCCAGCTCGCATGCGGCGCGGCGTCAGCGTGGGCCGCGGCAGCGGCGAACGTGGAGACGAGGGCGGCGGCAAGTGCGGTGGCGCGACGGGTGGTGTTCTTCATCGAGCGATGGAACGGCGAGGCTCCGCTGCGAATGAAGGGGCGCGGGGGACTTTTTCCGGCGGGGCGTAGACCTCTCCTGGTCGCTGCTGTGTCGCGTAGACCCCTCCCCATCGATTGAATCGCTGTGATCACTTCGTCGCGTAGAACGCTCCCCATCACTGCGTTCGCTGCGATCACTTCGTCGCGTAGACCCCTCCCCATCGATTGAATCGCTGTGATCACTCGCCCCTCCCCGGCCGACAGCCTCGCGAGGCGCTTCAACGCGCGAATGCTGTCGGTCGAAGAGGGGCACTCGCGAAGCGCGTCGACAGTGCGATCGCGCAGTGCTTGTCCCTCTTCGGACGACACTCTCGCGTCTCTATCGCGCAGTGTCGTTCGGGGAGGGGCGATCGAGCACCGACGTGTAGATGCGGGGGAGGGGTCTACGCGACAGAGCACCGACGTGTAGAAGCGGGGTGTGGGTCTCCGTGA
>CBIHQZ010000550.1:0-5338 GCA_966212315.1 uncultured Myxococcales bacterium | reverse complement strand
CGATGTCGATGCCGCGCTGCCCGAGGTGCCGATCTACCTGGTTTTCCATCGCGACTTGCGCCGCGTGCCGCGGGTGCGTCTGGTGATCGACGCACTGCTCGCCGCGTTTCGCGACAGCCTGCGCTGACGACGCTCGCCGCGAACGTTCACCGCTTCTTTCGGTGCGCGTCGCACCGGGCCTGGGTCGCCGCGAGCGATGCGCCGATGTCGCTCACGAGGAAATCACGCAACAGCGCCACACGCGCGGGGACCTGTCGCGACGTCGGAAGCACCACCGAGAGCGGTGCGCCGCCATGTCGCCATTCGGGAAGGACCTGCTCCAGCTGCCCCTTGTCGATTGCGCTCGCCGCGACGTGCACCGGCAGCAGCGCGATGCCTACGCCCGCTTCGGTGGCGTTGCGGCAGTAGTTCATGTCGTCCGCCAGGACGAGGCCCGTGACCTCGATGCTTCGCTCGCCTTCGGGACCGGTCAGTCGGATCACGGTCCGCCCCGATGTGTTGGCGCGATAGAGCACCCAGTCATGCTCGACGAGTTCGTCGACACTCTTCGGACGGCCGCGGCGCCGGAGGTAGGCGCTCGATGCGAACAGCGTCATTTCGGTCGTGCCGATGCGCTTCACCACCAGGCTCGAGTCGTCGAGTTTCCCGGCGCGGATCGCGAGATCGAATCCCTCGCCCACGAGATCGACGTAGCGCGACGAGATCCCGAGCTCGACGCGGATCGCCGGATGCTTGCGGATGAAGCGCGCTACCGCCGTCGAGATCGTTCCGAAGTCGGGCGGCGCGGACATCCGCACGACACCGCGCGGCTCGGCGCCGTGTTCGCGCGCGCTCGCATCGGCTTCGTCGATCGCCGCGACCGACCCCGCGACGCTTTCGAAAAACGCCTCGCCGACGGTCGTGAGTGCCAGCTTGCGCGTGGTGCGCTGCAACAGGCGCACGCCCAGGTCCCGTTCGAGCTGCGAGACGTTCCGGCTCACCGACGACTTCGGCAGCCCGATTGCCGATGCAGCAGCGGTGAAGCTTCCGGAGCGAACGACACGAACGAAGAGTGCGATGCGGTTGTAGTCCACGGCGGTTTACCGAGCGTGGTGCGCACACGCGACGGGCGCAATCGGGACGCGTCGCGGATTGTTGCCGCCAGGGCAACAGTGAGTTTCTCCCCGGACCGCTAGTGGGCAGCCCTTCCGCATCGCAGATTGATCGCCGCTGGCAGCGAGTCGCCGCGTCGCCTCGTGCGACGGAGCGAGCACCGCTGGCGCAACTGGTCCTATTTCCAACGACACGCCGCGTGCTTCGTGCCGCGCGTTCACAGACGAGGCATCTCATGTCCTGGACACTCGACACCGTTCACACCCACGTCGGCTTTTCCGTTAAGCACATGATGGTCACCACCGTGCGTGGCCAATTCAAATCGTACCGCGGCAAGGTCGAACTCGATTCGAAGGACTTCACGCGCTCGCAGTTCAGTGGCGAGATCGACGTCGCCAGCATCGACACCAACAACAGCGATCGCGACAACCACCTTCGCGCGAACGATTTCTTCGACGCTCCGAATCACCCGACGATCAAGTTCGTCAGCACCGCGATCGAAGCGAAGAGCGACGGCGAATTCGTCGTGCACGGCGATCTTACGATTCGCGGCGTCACGAAGAACGTGCCGCTCGAGGTCGAGTTCCACGGCACGTCGAAGAACCCCTACGGCAAGACCGTGGCGGGCATCAGCGTGCGCGGAACGATCAACCGCAAGGACTTCGGCGTGAACTTCAACGCACTGCTCGAAACCGGCGGCGTTGCGATCAGCGAGAAGGTGAAGCTCGAACTCGACGTCGAAGCGATCCTCGCGACCGATGCCGTGGCGAGTCAGCCGAGCGCGTCGGCTTCAGCGTGACGCTTTCGATTTCGGCCCGGTGACGACGCCCCGACCGCGTCGATCGCTTACACTCGCCGCGATGCCGAACATGTCCACGCGCCGGGTCGGCGATCTCGTCGTCGTCGCGCACAACACCGAGGCACCGAACGACGCAGCGTGGGAAGAGTTCCTGAGTTTCTTCCGCGAAGCGTCCGACGTGGGCAAGACCCGCGTACTGGTGTTCACCGACGGAGGCGCGCCGAACACGCTGCAACGCGCTTCGCTGAACAGCGCGTTGGGCGGCAAGCAGCCGCGGATCGCGGTGGTGTCTGCGTCGCGCCTCGTGCGCGGCGTCGCCACCGCGATCAGCTGGTTCAATCCGAACATCGACATCTTCACGCCTGACCACGTCGAGAAAGCGCTGGATCATCTGAACGTTCCCGCCGCGGAGCGCCGCGGTCTGCTCGAGATCGGCGCGACGCTGCGCGCGCAGGTATCCAGCGCTCGCGCAGCCTCGCACTGAACGACCGCGGGTAATGCGCCATGCGCGCGCGCTCGCATACACTCGCGCAATGCCCGTCTCGACGATCCGGCGGATGAACGTGAAGCCACGGTCTCGATCCGGAGTGCGGCGCGTCTTCTCGCTCGCGAGTCTCTTGCTTGCCACCGCGACTTGCGTGCGACGCCCTTCGCTCGCGCGCCTCGAGAACGTCCCCGCAGTTTCCGACGATCGCACGAAGTTCCACACCCGCGACGGGCGTCTGTTCGTCATGACCTCGTACCGCGTCGACGCCGATGCCGTGCGCGGATCGGGCTCGGAATACGATGCCGACCGCGTGTTCCGTCGCCAAGGCGCCATCGTCATTCCGCGCGGTGAAGTCGCGCTGGTCGAGACGACTCACATGGTCGTCGATCCCGGAATGACAGCGCTCGCGATCATGTCGGCAGGATCCGCCGTCGGCACGGCGATCTGCATCGCGATGCCGAAGGCGTGCTTCGGATCGTGCCCCACGTTCTACGTCCCGGGCGCGAACGGCTCGTGGCGCCTGCAGGCCGAGGGATTCTCGACCAGCATCGCGCGATCGATCGCCGCCGACGATCTCGACTCGCTCCAGGACGCGCATCCCGAGAACGGTTCACTCGAACTCGCGATGCGCAACGAAGCACTCGAGACGCATGTCGTACAACGCCTCTCGCTCCAAGTCGTGAACGCGCCGGCCGGCAGCACGGTGGTGCGCACGCACGACGAGCACTTCGCCGCGGTCGGTCCGACTTCGCCGCCCACCGCATGCGCCGGCACGCCCGATGGATGCACTTCGCTACTCGCACGCGACGGCCGCGAATTCACTCCCGGCAGCGACGGACGCGACCTCGCGACGCGCACCGATCTGGTGCTGCAGTTCGCTGCGCCGCACGCGCGCGATGTCGGCATCGTGCTCACGCTTCGCAACTCGCTCATGAGCACGTTCGTGCTCTATCACTTGATCGCGCTGCACGGCCGTCACTACGGCGAGTTCATGGCCGCGCTCGAACGACGCGATCTCGGCCTGCTCCTCGCGCTCGACGGATTCGACCGCGCGCTCGGCGAGATCGAGGTCTCGGTTCGACAAGGCAGCGGCGGATGGCACGACGTCGGCGAAGTGCGCTACGTCGGACCGATCGCGCTCGGCGTACGCGCGCTGCCGGCACGCGTGAGCGATCCCGATGCGCCTTACGAAGTGCGCTTGCACTACGCGCGATCACACTGGCGCTTCGAAGCGATCGCCGCCGGACCGCTCGTCGCGCGCGATCTTCCCGCTACCGAAGTGTGGCCTACCATCAGCGACCCCGGACGCTTCGCGCGCACCGACGTGCTCGAGGCGATTCACGGCCGCGGTGTCGGGCTCTCGACACAGCCCGGAGACGAAGTGCGCTTTCGCTTCGAAGTGCCGCCGAGCGATGGTGCGCAAGGGTTGTTCCTGCGAACGCACGGCTATTACTACGAGTGGATGCGACGCGAATGGCTTCGCGACGAGAACCTCCCGCGCGCGCGCATGCTGATGGAGAACCCGCGCGAGGCGCTGCGCACCCTCGCCCCGGAGTTCCGCGATCTCGAACCGCACATGGACGCGATCTTCGAAGCGAGCCGGTTCACGCGACAGGCGCCGACGCCATGAAGCTCACGTTGCGTCTCGCTTCGTGCGTTCTCGCGCTCGCGTCGGCGGCGTGTGGATCGCTCCCGCGCGAGGGCGCAAGCGGGCCGGTACGTCTGATCGCTGCCGCTCACTCACCCGAAGAGGTGTTCGGTCACACCATCGAGGTGCACACCGACGACACCGCATACGTTGGCGAGTTGCTCGGCTGCGACGAGCTCGCCGTGTTCCTTCGTCTCCACATCCTCGCAGACGACGCCTACCGACGGTTGCCGTGGACGCGCATCGTACGATCGCACGTGGCGGTGGGCGCGTGGGGTGGCGGGGCGCTCGCGTGGTCGATCGTCGGAACGGTCGCCACCGCGTCGCACGGAATCATCGCGATCGGAACCGCGCCCGCATGGGCATTGGTGGGAACGCTGGTGACGTCGTTCGCGTTCGCGAGCGGCGAGAACGAACGCGAGTGCACTGCAATTCGCCGCTACGCGCGGTTCCCGCAAGGCGTTCCGCCCGCGTGGTACGCGCACGTGACGGGCAACGATCGTGCCGTGTCGGGGGTCGGAGTCCCCGCCGCTTCGCCCGTTCCGATCGCGCCGACGGAACTGCCGGCCATCGACATCACCGCCGCGAGCGCGTCGCCAGCGCCCTAAAGCTCAACGCGCGACGAGCGTCATCGGCGTGCGAACGGGATCGAAACGGTTGTCGAGTTCACCATCGACGACGCGATTCGGATCGTACGCAACGGCCCACGGAAGATCGACGCGCGTCGATTCGAGGACCTCGTGCCAATCGACGAAGTGCCCGTCGATCATCGAGAGCATGAAGCGCGCGGACGAGAGCCCAGCGCCCTCGAGATAGACCTCGATGCCGTTGGTGATGGTGTCGAAGTTCGCGGTCCCGCCCGGGTGCAGTCGGAAGAACTGGTTGTAGTAGTTGAACGACACGCAGCTGTTCACCATCGCGACCTGATAGCGATTGGGGAAGTCCGTCGTGCGGTAGTTCGCGGGATCGAGCGGGCCGGCACCGAGATGCGAATGGCCGGTGTACTGGAACACGTCGGCGTCCGTGAACGCGGTGCGATAGCGACGCACCGCGGCCGGCGCGGCCGTGCCCTCTTCGTCGCCGTAGTACGTGCGAATCTCGATCGGCACCGTGCGCGTCACGCCGCCGCTCGTGAGCTGCGCGTTCATGCCGAGCGTGACGAAGTGATCGCGCCACTGACGCAGGATCTGGAGACGGAACGCGTTGCGATCGGCGCTGGCAACCGTGGTCGGATAGTCCGCGCTGTCTAGCACCCACGCGAGCACTCGGTCGTACGTGACGTTCGCAACGGGCTGTCCGTGCCAGCTCACCG
>CBIHQZ010000549.1:0-5345 GCA_966212315.1 uncultured Myxococcales bacterium | reverse complement strand
CGGGCTGCAGATTGTAATCGGAATGCATGTTCGACAGAAACGCATCGGAATCCGGATGCACCGGTAGATTCTCGATCGATTGATTCAACGGATTGTCGGCCGGAAAGATGTCGCAGCCTGCGATGGTCGGCGGCGTCGGGGGGATCGGCGCCGGCCCATCATCGCGCACGACGGACACATCATCGACGACCGACACGTCGTCGGCGACGGACGCGTCGATGACGGACGCATCGCGGACGACGATGCGCGGCGCCGGGGTCTCGGGGACGAGGATTTCGTGCTGGATCGGCTGCGAATCGCGATGCGGCGGAGTACCGAGCACGACATCGCGTCCGCCCGCTTCCACGCGACCGGCATCGTGGAGCGATGGCCCCCCCGTCACGTTACCCGGCGGGATGCATGCGGCGAGCGCGAGGGCCAAATGAGCTGGATGCATGCGCGGCATTGCGAGTGCAGATCGGATGACACCGCGATCGAGTCCGTCGCCGCTCGGCTCGGCAGTTGCGCGGGCCGTACATTGATCGCAAGAGCTGTCCCGCGGCGATGCCGTCGATCGCTGCACGCGACGACCCCCGCGGGTCGTGGGTGCCGCGAAGCGTCGTCACCGCTTTGATACCGTCACGAGCAATGCACTCCACGCTGCGTCTCGCGTCCCTCGCGCTCTTCGCCGCCGCGTGTGCGCGCACCGTGGTCCCCGTCGACAGCGACGCCGCCACCGACGCCCCCGCGAATCTCGCCTGCGACGCCGCCGCGCCGCTCGGGACGGTGCGCTGGCGAACGCCGATCGGCCACGACCGCTTCCTCGTCGGCCCGATGGCTGCAGACCCCGCGGGCAACACGTACTTCGTGCACGACAGCACGCTCCTCGGCGTTGCGGATCCCGAGCCGTTCATCGTCTCGCTCGATCGCTGCGGCGCGATGCGCTGGCGCGCGCCCTGGCAGCACCCGAACAACCGCAGCGTGCTCCCACACGTGACCCTCGCCGGCTCGCGCATCCTCGCCGCCAACGTCGACTTGCATGCGTTCGATGCCACGTCCGGCGCGGCGCAATGGACGCTGGACCTCGTCGCGTTCGCCGCGCGCGAAGGGCTCGGCGACGTGTCGGGCTCGAATGCGATCCGCAGTGTCGTCGTCGACGCATCTGGCAACGCGTTCGTCATGCTCTGGTCGCCTGACACCATCTCGATCGTACGGGTCGATCCGAACGGCACGCCGCGCACGCTCACGCGCATCACCGACGTGCCGCGCAACGGCGAGGCCACCGACCTCGTGCTCGACGCGCAGGGCAACTTCGAAGCGGCGTTCACCGACACCAACGTAACCCCCGGCCCGGGTGCCCTCCGGTCGTTCGGTCCCGACGGCGCGCAGCGATGGATCACGCACACGCCGGCGCTCGGCTATCTCGACCATCTCACCGTCGGATCGAACTTCGTCGTGAGCGGCGACACCGGAACCATCTTCTCGACGATCGACGGTTCGATCGTGCGCGAACTGGGCGTGCAATACGCGGGTCCCGGCGGCACCGACGCGGCCGACAATCTGTACGTCTTCGACAACGCCCCGAGCAGCGGCCGCGGTCGGCTCGCGAGTTTCGATCGCGCCGGAACGCGCCGATGGACCAGCACCATCGAGGGCTACCTCGCATTCGCGCACGACGCCGGTCCGCTGCTCGGCGAGCACACCGGCTTCTATGTGTTCGACGGCTTCGACACGCAGCGCGACGGAGGAACGCTCGCGCGACAGGTGCTGGTCGCGTTCGACCTCGCGAGCGGAACGCAGTCGGTGTTCACGTACCCGGGCGCTGGCTCCGGGCATGCGCTTCTCACGACCGCGGGCATGGTGTTCGTGGTGGGAGGCGACGCCGTCGCGATATCGAGCGGCGGCGAAGTACCCGACGCATCGGGGACATGGGTGACGCCGCGCGGAGACATCGATCGGCGCGGGGCGGCGCGCGGGCGGTGACTGCTGTTCGTCGCGCGCTGATTGTCTCCACCATCTGTCACATCCGATCGCTGCCGTCCGTCATCGCTCCGAACTCACCGCCGCGACGGCCGTGACAAGGAGACGTCCATGAACGCACTTCGCAGCAATCCGGCCGCAACACCCATCCTCGTCACCGGCGGCACCGGCACGTTGGGACGGCTCGTCATCCCGCGCCTGCGCAAGGCGGGATGCAGCGTGCGCGTGCTCAGCCGGCATCCGCACGAGAGCGGCAACGGCGTCGAGTACTGCGCCGGTGACCTCGCAACCGGTGAAGGGATCGACGCGGCCGTCCGAGGGGCGGAGATCATCGTGCACTGCGCGGGCACGTCGAAGGGCGACGAGCACAAGGCGCGTCACCTGGTCGAAGCCGCATCGCGCGCGGGCGCGAAACACGTCGTGTTCATCTCCGTCGTCGGCGCCGACCGGATCCCGATTCGCAGCGCCATCGATCGCGCGATGTTCGGGTACTTCGGCTCGAAGCTGGCCGCCGAGCGCGTCGTCTCCGCGTCGGGCATCCCGTGGACGACGCTGCGCGCGACGCAGTTCCATGATCTGTCGCTCATGACGGTGCAGGCGATGGCGAAGCTGCCGGTGATCCCCGTGCCCGCGGGTTTTCACTTCCAACCCGTCGACGCAGAAGCCGTCGCGGATCGCCTGGTGGAACTCGCACTCGAAGCGCCTGCCGGTCTGGTGCGCGACATCGCAGGGCCGCGTGCGTACTCGATGGGCGAGATGCTGCGTGGGTACCTGGCGGCTGCGGGGAAGCACCGCGCGTTGTTCCCGATGTGGCTCCCCGGTGGCGCGGCGCGGGCGGTGCGCGACGGCGCGAACCTCGCGCCCGATGCGATGGTGCGCGGCAAGACCTGGGAAGAGTTTCTCGCGGCGCGGGTGGGTGCTGCGGGCTCGGTGGTGACGGTGTGAGGTAGATCCCGGCGCGGGGTCGGATCGTCTTCAGACAGCTCGGTACGCGGACGCGAGAAGACCCATTCGCGTTGGGTCCACCGGGCGCCCGAGCGGCCCCCGCCTTCGAATTCGCGAACCGAAAAGCTCCCTGGGAGCCGTCTCGCGTACAAATTCTTCTCATCCAGGCTCCCCAGGAGCCCCTCGGTCACGATTTCGAGGGCCCCGGAGGCTCCCCGGGAGCCTCCCAGACGCAAAAATCTCGCGCCGAGGGCTCCCCGGGAGCCCCGGAGGTCGAATTCTGGGGCTGCCAACCCTCCCGGGGAGCCTCCCGCGAAGGAAAACATTGGTGTTTCTGGGAGATGGGATCCGGACGAGAGTGGCCAAGACGGCAGGCCAGAAGGCGGGGCGCGCGGCGGGAGTGGCCGAAGTCACTCTTCCATGAACGGCTTGCTGTTCGGGAGGCCGAGTCCGCGCGGAGCGGTACGAACGGGAACCGCATCGATGAGCGGCTTCACATCCGGCTGCTTGGTCACCGGTGTCGCGACCACCGGCGTCGCAACCGGCGCGGGCTCGCTCTTCTGCGTTTCGTTCTTCCGCGGGCCCTTGGCGTAGAGCGACGGCACGACTTCGTCGACGTCACGATCGCGCCAGCGCATGTACGTCGCCGCGCGCCGCACGTCGTCGTAGCGGCGGACGACCAGCGTGAAGATGCGTTGCCGAATCCCGGCGGCCTTCGCGATCTTCGCCGGATTGAGTTCGCGCTGACCCGACAACGCGAGCATGCGTTGTGAGATCGACTCGGCCTCGACGAGCATCGCGTCGGTGAGCGCGCTGTTCTTCTTCACCTCCTCCCAGTCGCTCGCGCCGAACGCGCGAACGAACGCGGTGAGCGCGAGGGCGGTGTCGCGGAAGCCGCCGCCCGAAGGAATCGACTCGAACCGCGACGACTCGACGATCTCGGCGTCGACGAGCGCGTTCACCCACATGACGAAGCTGCGACGAAGTTTTCCGCCTCGATCGCCGAGTTCCGCGAGCGCGTCGGGCGGTGACGTCGCCGAGAGATAGTCGGCCTGCGCGACGATGAGCGCGAGACCGGCAGTCTCGAGTCCATCGATCGACGTCATGTCGAAGTCCGGAAGCTTCGCGATGAAGTCGCGATGCACCAGCATCGACTGTGCGACCGCGACGGTGGTCGAGACCGTCGTCCCGATGTCGAGATTGACGGCGATGAGATCGTCCGCGCGCAGCGCATTCGCGGCCGGGAGCGTGGCGTCGTACGCGATCTGCTCGCGCGGATCCATCGCGGCACCGAGTTCGACGGCTGACGTGTTGTTGTTCTTGACGGTGTCGCCATCGGACTTCTTCGACGACTCGCTGCTTCGCTTACCGATATTCTTACCCATGACATTCCTCCATCCACTGCGTGCAAGCGCACGCGATCGTTGCGCCGCGCGAAATGCGCGACGGTCCGCTTCTCGAGGTCGTGATCGCGTCGGCGACGAATTCGCCTGCGACTCTCGACCGCGAACTGCGGATGCCGATCGCTAGAGCAGCCGTCGTGCCAGCGCGCGAGATGGGGCAGCGAGCAAGCGCATCAACGCATTCGTGCGGGATTTCGGGCGCGGCGCCGAATCACGCGCCGAGTCCGTGGCCACATCGGAAATGGCGAGTGGCCGATTCGGCCTGTGAGTGGCGGGAATGGAAACGGGGACGTGGTCAGCGCGTCGTCGGGGCATCGGCGCGATGGCATCGGCACGGGCGGGCACCGGCACGTGACCTCGAAAAGCCACGCACACAATCCCTCAATGCCCGCTTCGGACGACACCCCCCCGCGGTCACCGCGCAGTGTCGTTCGGGGAGGGGCGCGCCAGCGCAGGAGGGCTCTGCGTGACTGAGCACGACGATCAGAAACCCCGGTACTTCATTCGCTTCCACAAGTAGCTGGGATCGATCGCGGCCTCGCGCGCCGCGGCCTTCGCGTCGCCGCCGTGCCTCGCCATCAACGCGCGCAGATACGACCGCTCCCACCACTCGTTGACGCGCTCGCGCGCAATCCCGTGGGCGCCGCTCAGCAATGCCGCGGGAAGCGAACCGAGGTCACCCTCGCCCGCTGTCACCTCGTGAGCGATCGAGAGCATGACCGGCGCGCGTTCCGTGTTCGACGCCGGCGACTTCGGCTCGCACGCGTCGAGCGCCGCGTCCCAGCCGAGCGCTGTCAGTCGCTCCGCGAAGTTTCGCAGCTCGCGCACGTTGCCCGGCCAGCGCAGCGCCGCGAGTCGCCGCGCGCGTTCCGCGTTCACCATCCCGAACATTTCTGGAGTCAGCATCGCCTCGAGGAGCATTGGCACGTCGTCCAATCGATCGCGCAGCGGCGGTACTTCGACCGGGAGCACCGCGAGGCGGAAGTACAGGTCCTCGCGGAAGGATCCCTTGTTCACCATCTCGCGCAGATCCCGATT
>CBIHQZ010000548.1:0-5351 GCA_966212315.1 uncultured Myxococcales bacterium | reverse complement strand
AGCCGACTCCGCGAGCATCGATTCGATGGCGCGGTCGAAGCTCACGACGTCGATGGCGTCGGACCCGCGCGCAATCGGCCGGCTTCCAGCGTCGTCCGAACCGACCACGCGGTTGCATTCTTCGACGACGATCACCGACTCGCCGGCGCTGTTGCCGGCGCGCACGCTGACCCACGGACGCCCTGCAAACGCAGCCGATCGCGCCACGCTCGCGATCAGCCTGCGGAGAGCTTCCACGACGCGGCTCCCGTCGCATGCCACGCGAGCATCGTCGGCGAGATCGATGTCGAACGTGGTGTCCAGGGCGCGCTCGGGATCGAGACCCGCGATCGCTGCCAGGACGAGTGATGCGAGCGACTCGTCGTTCATTCGCCGCCTCGGTGCTACCGGCGCTCTGGATTCCGACACTGAGAGGATCGACGACGGCACGTAGCATTCTTCGGTCGAAACGTTTCGCACTCGTATCTCCCCATGCAGAGCGTCGCAGGAACGCGTCGAGGTCTGTCTTCGCTCTGTGATGCGATCGTGATCGCCTGCGTTGTGGGTGCCCCAGCACACAGAACGCGGTCGACATACGAAGGCTGCGCACGGCGCGGAAGCGCACGCACGCCGTGCAGCCCGGCGGGTTGTCGTCGAGCCTGCGCGGGGTGATGCGGTGCGAGCGCGAGTCGTCGCCGACGAGCCGAACGAGGTTTCGCGAAGTTAGCCCCGGTCGACCGCGGCTTCGGATCGAATGCCGATGGTCATGGGGGCGGTCGACCGGGTCGGCGGATCGGCAACCGATGGTCACGAGGCGGTCGACCGGGAGCAACGCATCGAAAGTCGACCCGAGGGTGTCGTGGCATCTCTGCCGAGCGATGGCGTGCGTCGCGGCGAAAGAGGCACCACGGCGATGAGTCGGTGCTGATTCCCGAGGGCGCGAAATGGCAGAAAGCTAATACCGTCCCCGGTCGCGGCTGCGCGCCGTCATCACAGACTGGCGTGGTCTCCAACCGGAAGCCGCGCTGGTCATCCGACACTCGACGCAGGATGGGTCCTGCAGCGGGGGCCGCATCGAAATGAGCCGCGGAGACAGGGCCGGGCATATCACTTCGACGACTTCGCGGTTCGAGGGCCGCCGCGTTGGATAGGCCGAACGCGATCGCTCGGTTACTCGCCGCGCAGAAGGCGGAGATCATCGAGACATGGTCGCGCCGTGTGCGCGAAGACCCGGCCGTTCCAGAGGCGAAGCGACTGTCGGAACCCGCGCTCGTCGACCACGTGCCGCAGTTGATCGACCACCTGGTCGAACTGCTCGGCTGCTGCGCCGGCGAGCCGGGACAGGGCGAACCCGAAGGGCGGGAGCTGGGGCACGATCGAAGCGCCCACGAGCACGCGTTCCACCGGATGAACGAGCGGTACGACCTCACGGCCGTTCTGCGCGAACTCTCGCATCTGCGCGTCGTGCTCATCGAGTTCTGCTCGTCGGGGAACGCGCCTCTCTCCGGCGAAGCCGCGATTCTCATTCACACGGCGCTCGATGAAGGCATGAAGACGGCCGCGCTCGAAGTCGAACGCATCAGCCGCCAGCGCCTGCTAGCCAGCGAGGCCCGATACCGTCGGCTCGCGGACTCGAATCTATTCGGCGTCTTCATCGCCACGTTGCGCGGCGAAGTCCGCGAAGCGAACGATGCGTTCCTCGATTTGACGGGCTACGAACGGTCCGACCTGCAAAGCGGCGCGCTTCAGTGGGAGGCGATGACGCCATCGGAGTTCGCGCTCGCCGATGCGCGCGCGGTCGAGGAGCTGCGCGCGCGCGGGGTCACGTCGCCCTTCGAGAAAGAGTACCGCCGAAAAGACGGCAGCCGCGTTCCAGTCCTCGAGGGCCTCGCTCTGCTGGAAGGTTCGGACGACGAGTGCATCGCGTTCGTGCTGGATCTCACGCGACGACGCGCCGCCGAACACGCGCTCGCTCGCGAGGCGCAATTCAAGGAGCGCTTCGTCGCCATCCTCGGCCACGACCTTCGCCAGCCGATCGGGAGCATCGTCTTCAGTGCAGCAATCCTGCTGAAGCAGAACGGCATCGAGGAGGGGACGCAACGCGTGATCCGCCGGATTGCGAATGCCGCCGATCGTGCCGAGAAACTCGTGGCAGACCTCGTCGACTTCGCGCGCAGCCGCGAAGGGGGCGGAATCCCGCTGGAGAAGAAACGCGTCGATCTGTCTGCGCTGGTCCATCAGGTGGCGCAGGAGGCCGAAGGCGCGCAGCCGCATCGCTCGATTCGAGTCTCTGCGCCGAGTGCATGCGAGGGGCGCTGGGATCCGGCACGCCTCGGTCAGGTGATCGCGAACCTCGTTTCCAACGCACTGACGTACAGCCCTCGGGATACACCGGTGGACATCGAAGTGTCGTCGGGAGGGCAGGGGACGCTCATCGTCGTGCACAACGAGAATGCGGGCCCGCCCATCCCGCCGGACGCGGTGCCGAGCCTCTTCGATCCGTTCCGCCGCGGTAGCCACGAGCCGCTGCGGCCCTCTGCCGGTCTGGGCCTCGGTCTCTACATCGCAGATCAGATCGTGCGCGAGCACGGCGGCTCCATCGGCGTGACGAGTTCGGCGGCAGGCGGCACGACGTTCACGGTGATGCTGCCGAAGACCGAGTAAGCGGATGGGGCGCGCCGATCACGCGCCGGGCGCTCCGTCACAGTCAACCGAGCGGGATGTTCGGAAAAATATTCTCGCGCGCTTCGACGTCGGCCAGCCACGGTTCGTCGAACTCACCCGAGCTGATTGCCATCCCTCAGGAGGACCTCATGCGAGCTGACATCGTCCCCGGCGCCATCTTCCCCGACTACGATCTCCCCGATCATCGCGGCAAACACGTCCGCCTCTCGGAGCTGCAGGCTGGCGATCCGATGGTGGTCGTTCTCTCACGCGGCGGATTCTGCCCGAAGGATCGGCGACAGCACGAAGGGTTGCTGCAACTCCATCGCGAGATGCAGGTCGGCTACTGCCGTCTCGTCACGATCTCGACCGACAATCTTCTCGCGACGAACGAGTACCGCGCCGGCGTCGGCGCGACGTGGCCCTTTCTCTCCGACCCCACGCGCAAGGTGCAGAAGGATCTCGACATCGCGGAGTACACCGACCCGCAGCACGACCCGATGATCCCGCACACGATCGTGCTCGAGCCCGGACTGCGTGTGTTCAAGGTCTACGTCGGCTACTGGTTCTTCGGTCGTCCGACCGTCGAGGAACTGCGGCTCGATCTGCGCACGGTGCTGCAACGTTGCCGAACCGATTGGGACATCGCGAGCCCGGCGATGCGTGAAGCGTGGGCGCGCGGCGACAAGACCGCGTTCTTCCCGTATGGGAAATCGCTCGCGCAGTTGTTCCGCGACGGCGAGTAACGCACGCGCCGAGGGGGGAACCTCACCCCCGCTGCCGCCTCACCATTGGTCACGAATGCGCGCGGCCTCGCCGAGGAATTCCCGGCGGGTGAACCCGCGGCAACGACTCCGCGGTCTACAACGTCAGCATCACGTCTCCGTCGTGCTCGTACATCACGCACGCAAGGGCGGCGGGACGGCAAGACCGGGACAGACGCTACGCGGATCGAGCGAGCTACATGCATGGGGCGATTGCAATCTGTATCTGCAACGCACCCGGGAACGACTCACGCTCACCGTCGAGCACCGGGCTGCGGCAGCGCCCGAACCGATGAACATCGAACTGCGTGGCGATGGCGACGACGTCGAGCTGCGAGTCGTCGCCGAGCCGACTGCGCCATCCACCGTCGCGTCGAACGATCCTGTCGAGCGCGTCGTTGCGGCGATTCGAGACGCCCGAGTCCCCGTCACGGTCCGCGAGTTGCGCGTCCGTTGCGCGATGCGAACCGACACGCTGTGCCGAACGCTCGCGGATCTGTGTCGCGATGGCCGCGTCACGAAGCTCCCCGCCGGTTACGTGATCACCGCGACGTAGCGTTTCCCGACGAACCGTTTCCACACCAGGACGCCGCACCACGAGCCTCGCACGGCCATCTCCGATGGTGCGTGCGGTGACGGGCACTGCGCGAGCAATACCGACGGCATTACTCGCGGGGTAGTTCCGGCATCTCGGCCGCGAGGAATTCGCGTGTGCCTGCCGGGCCGGTGATGGACAGCGACGGTGGCACGTCTCCGTGGTTCCACCGCAGATCGAACGAAAGGAACGGACAGCAGCGGCGCTCCAGGGTGATCCACTCGGCAGCGCGTCGGAAGGTATCCGGGTCGTCCCGGTATTGGTATACGAAGCCGTTGACCACGCCCCGGGTCTCCGTTGTTGCGCTGGCAAGTGCCTGGCGTAGCTCGCGCGAGCGTTCTCGCTCCTCCCTCGTCAGCGCGTTCGGGCGGCAGGCGATGGGTGCAGTATTGGACGAGTCGGACATGGAAGCACTCCCTCGTGAGCATCCCGCAGGCGGAGCCATCGCGAAGAGCGCAAGCATCGTGACCGGAAGCGGCTGGCTTGAGGGTGGGCGCATTGGTGTGTGGTTCGAAGCCTGAACCCTTGACCACGCTCCAGGGTCAAGTACATCGAGCACGATCGAGGCGAGCGATGAAGATCGGCGAAGTGGCGCGACAAGCGGGCGTCGGCGTAGACACGGTGCGCTTCTACGAGCGGCGCGGCGTTCTCCCACTTGCCCCGCGTCGGGTGTCGGGCTACCGCCTTTTCACGGCAGCAGCGGTCGAGCGCATTCAATTCGCGAAGCTGCTCCAGGCCCTGGGCTTCACGCTCACCGACGTCGTGGAGATGCTCCGCGCGGTGGACGCGGGGGGCGCGAGTTGCGCAAGCGAGCAACACCGGATCGCAGCCGTTCTCGCACGCATCGATGATCAGCTCGCCGCATTGGGAGCGGTCCGGCAGCGGCTCGTGGATACACGCCGCCGGTGTCGCAATGGTTCGTGCAACCTCCTATCCAACGCGGGGTCCGCGCAGCGTAGTGGCGGGGAGCTGCCGTGAACATCGTACGGGCGGCGGCCCTCTTCGTGATCACGGCGATTGCGGAGATCCTCGGCTGTTACTTGCCGTACCTCTGGCTCAGAAAAGGAAAGTCCGCCCTACTCCTCGTACCCGCAGCAATAAGCCTTTGCGTGTTCGCATGGCTCCTGACGCTCCATCCGACGGGTGCCGCTCGCACGTATGCCGCGTACGGTGGGATTTACATCGCGACGGCGATTATCTGGCTCTGGCTTGTCGAGGGACAGGTCCCAACGCGTTGGGATCTCCTTGGTGCCGTCGTGGCCATCACCGGGATGGCGATCATCGTCGCCGGGAGGCGGGAAGCGCGATGAGACGATGCGCGTGAGCAGCGCCTTGACGACACGGGAGAT
>CBIHQZ010000547.1:0-5351 GCA_966212315.1 uncultured Myxococcales bacterium | reverse complement strand
GACGACGTCGCGCGCGCCGGCGAAGCGATCGTGGCGATGAGCGCCGCGCACAGGCACGCGAGGGTTGTCGGAGCCGACCGCATTCGCGCCGTTCGTAGCAGCGCGACAATGGTCACCGAAAGTTTCCGGCAGATTCGTGGGTGCGCGGAGCCGTCGGGTCACGGCGCGTTCTGCGGGCGGCGTGAAGGTCGGCAGCGCGGCAGGGGCGGTTATTCGAGCGGGATGACTTCGCCGAACGGTGCCTTCTTGTGGGCATCTTCTTTCGCCACGATCCAGATCGTTCGCACATCGACCGGGCGCACCGGAAACGTTCCGTCGAGGTCGGTGAGATAGACCACCGCTTCGGGATGCCAGCCGGCCGAGATGTATTGCTCGACGCGGTCGAACACCGGCGTGAAGTTCGTCCCGCCACCACCCTTCAAGTTCGGCACCTGCGTCGGATCGAAGCTGATCTCGTCGAACTCGTCCTGGATCTCAGCGTCGCAGGTGAGCACACGCGCTTCGCAGCGGTTGTTGCGCAGGATCGCGAGCAACTCGGTCCAGAACTCGCCGAGCCGCTGCCCCTGGATCGAACCCGACGTATCGATCGCCACGACGACGCGATGCACTTCGCCGCTCAACGTCGGAAGCAACACATCACCGAAGCGACGAT
Organism: uncultured Myxococcales bacterium; assembly: GCA_966212315.1. Classification (GTDB taxonomy): domain Bacteria; phylum Myxococcota_A; class Polyangia; order Polyangiales; genus CBIHQZ01. The sequence continues at coordinate 4,699 of CBIHQZ010000547.1, read as the reverse complement.
CGGTCGGCACCCAGCGGTAGTCCTCGGGAAAGAACAACCCTTCGCGCAAGAGATCACGCCAGTCGCGTTTCGGATGGAGCAGGTTCTCGATCTGCCGCGCGAGCGCCGCGGGCGCCTTGCCGAACGAACGGGCCTGATGAAGCGCCGCCTTCCACGCATCGGCCTTGTTGCGCTCGTTCGGATCGCCCTGATGCGACTCGTTCCATCCCGAGTGATCGTCGAGCGTGTCCTGCTGCGTGTTCGCCTTGATGAGCGCTTCGATGTCTTCGTAGATCTCTTCCGCGCTGCGACCGTTCGCGCCCTTGATCAGCGGAATCGAGCAGCGCAGTCCGGCCTGCAGAAGCATCTCGTTCACGCAGGCGTCGCACGCCACGTTCCAGCGTTTCTCGTCGCGACCGTTGCGCCGCCAGAGGTGCTGCAGCGCGCAGTGCATCGCTTCGTGCGCCAGAACGAACATCGTGTCGTCCGGCGACAGACGCCCGGCGAACCCCTCGTTCCAATGAATCACGTTGCCATCGGTCCCCGCCGTCGGGATGTGCGGGCGCTCGCCGAGGCGGTCCTCGAGATTCGACACGAGGTACCCGAAGAACGGGTACATGAAGAGCAACTTGATCCGCGCTTGTTTGAGCTTCTCTTTCAGCTCTTCGGTCGATCGCGGCGTCGTCGCACTCATCGTCGTCTCGTGTCGGTGATTACTTGAGGTACTTGTAGAATCGCGCCGTCAGCTGCTGCCAGCTCGAGGCATCGCGCAGCAGATTCGGCGCGAGTTCCCAGAGCCGCATCACGAGCAGCATCGCCCACTCGTCGGGGATGCGCGTCGCGACCGCGGCGGCCTGATCGACGCGCTCACGCGTGGTGCTCTCGCCGACCCACGCGAGGACGGAGTACACGACCGCACGCATCACGTCGGGACGGCGGATGCCGGTGAGATCCGCCGCGCCACTGAGCACGTCGGCGAGTCGCGGGAGGTCTTGGAAGACTTTCGTGAACGCGAGGAACTCGACAGTCGCGCCCGGACCGATCGCGCCCTTGAGCATCTCGCCACGTGGACCGTCGGCGATCGGGAGCTTCATGATGTCGCTCGCCCGCTCCCACGATCGCGGCGAGGGAAACGCACGCTCGGGGGACTTCGGATCGAACTTGATCAGCATGTCGGGGCGTTCTTGCAGGAACGCCGGCACCGACGCGTGCAGACCACGCTGCACTGCGTACCCGAGGAATTCATCACTGCTCGGGTCGACCGCGATGTGCAGCAAGCGATTCTCGAGCGCGCTCACCAACCGCGAAGCGCCTGCGCGATCGGTCTCGCGATTGCCCGCGCACACGATGACCCAGCCGGGCGGGAACTTGTAATGCTTGGTGCTTCGCTCGAGCACGACGATGCCCCACGCGGACTGCATCGCGGGAACGCAGTTCGGCAGCTCGTCGAGAAAAAAGATCCCGCGTTCACCATCGCGCGCTGCGTCGGGAAAAACGCTGGGCGGCGCGTACTCGCAACGACCGTCGACGACGTACGGAAGTCCGAGCACGTCGACCGGTTGATACAAGTGCGAGATCACGCTGCGGAAGCCGACGCCGGCCTCGGCAGCGATCTGCGCGACGAGCGAGGTCTTCCCGATGCCCGGCGCACCCCACAGCATGAGCGTGAGGGGTGCATCGACGCCGAGCACGGCGCGGATCATTTCTTTGCATTCACGAACGGAAGCCATGCGCCAGGAACACCTTCATTGCAGGGACGAGCAGCGGTGGATGTTTCTGGCGCGATGAGCGCGCGATCGCAAGGGGCTCGTCGCGACGAACGAGCCGCGCGCAGGCGTTATTCGGTCCCGCCGTCCGACGCGCTGGGGCAGAAATTATCGCAACGCCACACCTGCCCGAACATCTGGACCGACTGGCACTCGCAGGTCGCGTTCGCGAACATCGTCGTTCCATCCGGACACGTGATGGGGCCGGTGGTGCAGGTCTGGTGAAGAGTGCGGCAGGTGGTGCTCGATTCACCGGGCACGAATTCACAGCTCACGTTGCTGTCTTGCTGCGTCTGCTGAACGTCGCGCGCGACGTCCATCGGCTGGCCCGAGTCGAACGGCACCACGACATCTTCCATCGTGGTCGACGGGCCGCAGGCGGTGAGAGCAAGAACGGCGGCTGCGAAAAAGGCGGGTACGCGCATGAGGTTTACTCCGGCGCGCAGTATCGGTGCGTTGCCCCAGCCGATCAATGCGGAACGGCCGGGCATCGTGGCGAGCTGACGACGGCGGGTCCGACTTACTTCTTCTTCGCGACCCATGCCGGCATCGGCTGACTCGTTTGCGTGTTGTGCGCCCACGACGTGAAGGCACGACGAACCTCGCGCGCGTCGCCGGTACCGAGCATCGCCGCTTCGATCGCGTCGACATCGGGAAGCACCGCGACCGCGGCGCCGGTGAGCAAGCCGGCCTCGGCGAGTTTCGCGCGCAGCGATCGTGCGCGCGCAAGGCGCCGTGACGCTGCATCACGATCGCGGCGATCGAAGCCGTCCCACGCGGACTTCACCTCGGCGAGGGTGCGCAGCATCAACACTTCGAACGCAATGCGCCGTCGCGATTCGTCCGAGGCAGTTCCCGCCGAGAGCGTGAGCGAGAGTCGATCCGACGAAGTTTCCCGTTCGGCGGTGTCTTCTTTCGCCGATCGCGCACCGAGCGCATAGCCCTCCATCGTCGGCTCCATCCGCCGTTCGATGACTGCGCGTCCCTTCGCGACCGCGGCACCGAGCACCGCGTCGGTGTCGGGCGATTGCACGTCGAACTGCACGAGCACGCTGCGGGGCATCTGGTACGCGATCGCGCCGAGACGCACTTCCATCGTGCGACCTTCGGTCTGGCAGTGGAACCGGTGCATGACCTCGGCACGCTCGACGCGCGGCGAGAACGCGAGCACGAGCGACGTGTCCACCGCCGCGAGACGGCGCGCGCCCTCGACTTCGTGCGCGACGACGTCACCGAGAAGTGTCTCGTTGCGCACGTAATAGAATCGCCCGTCGCCCGCACGCGCGAGACTCGCGCAGAGTCCTTCGTCGATCCCTTCACCGATGCCGACCGCGCTCGTCTCGAGGCCGCGCTGGCGTCCGTCGGCGATCATCCGCACGAGGGCTGCCGGATCTTTCTCGCCCTGTGACGGAAGACCGTCGGTGAGCAGCACGATGCGGCGGTTCGCCTCGGGGAGCATGAGACGCGACATCGCATCGGCCGCCTCGCGCCAGCCGCCGGAGAGATTGGTTCCCTGCCCCGTGATGAGCCGGTCGAGGACGCGATGCGCTTCGAGCTTTCCCTCGTCGTCGAGTGAGGTCGGCGGGAGCGCGAGCACCGCGTGCTGCGCGAACGTCACGACAGCGACTCGATCCGCGGGCGAGAGCGAGTCGACCAGATCGCGCGCGGCTTGCACCGCGAGAGCGAAGCGTGGACCTCGCATCGAACTCGACGCATCGATCGCGAGCGCGAGGAACACCGGAGCGCGGTCGCTCGGCGCGCGCGGATCGTCGGCGGGCGGATCGCCATCTGACAATCGCGGCAATGCCGAGGCCGGACGAGCGCGCGCGGCGCCGACCTCGAAGAGCGCGAACGCGTGGCGCGGCGGAGTGCCGAGTTCGGGAATGCGAGCGATGTGGGCGTCGAGCGTGAGCGGCATCGGCTCGAAGAGTGTGCGTCATGTGGCTCGTCGGTGCGAACGCGCGCGGCGGAAAGTGCGGGTGTCGAACGCACTCTGGCTCGGCACTGCGAACTGGTGCCCCGACAGGTGTGCGATTCCGCGCCGCGTCAAACGATTGCGTATGCAATCATCCGCGCGCTTCGCGGCCTCCCAAGGGGTCGCGCGGAGACCTTCATGACGGACACCATTCGAGTCGAACGCATCGCCAGGCCGAACACCCGCCCCGAGTCCGCACAGCTCGGATTCGGCAAGTTCTTCACCGATCACATGTTCGTGATGGACTACGAGAACGGTCGCGGCTGGTTCGATCCGCGCATCGTCCCGCACGCGCCGATGCTCATCGACCCTGCATCGGGTGGGCTCCAGTACGGGCAGTCGCTCTTCGAAGGGCTCAAGGCGTACGCGTCGGCCGACGGTTCGATCGCGATGTTCCGGCCGGATGCGCACGCGCGGCGGTTGAACGCGAGTGCCGAGCGTCTCTGCATGCCGACGGTCGACGCCGACGTGTTGATCCGCGCGATGCGCGAGTTGCTGACCGTCGATCGTACGTGGGTCCCGACCGCGCCGGGCACGAGCGTCTATCTCCGACCGACGATGTTCGCGACCGAGGCGTTTCTCGGCGTGCGTCCCTCGCACAAGTACTCGCTCGTCGTGCTCGCGTCACCGGTGGGCGCGTACTTCACCGGCGATGCGCGTCCGCTCCGCATCTGGGTGGAGAAGAACTACGCCCGCGCGGTGCGCGGCGGCATCGGTGCGGCGAAGACCGGCGGGAACTACGCGGCCAGTCTGCTCGCGGCCGAAGCGGCGAAGAAGCGCGGGTTCGATCAGGTGCTCTGGCTCGATGCGCTTCGCCACGCGGATCTCGAAGAGGTCGGAACGATGAACATGTTCGTCGTGATCGGCGACGAGGTGATCACGCCACCGCTCGACGGCGCATTGCTCGCGGGCGTGACGCGCGATTCGGTGCTCACCCTGCTGCGCGAATGGGGCGTGCGAGTGAGCGAGCGAACGCTGC
>CBIHQZ010000546.1:0-5354 GCA_966212315.1 uncultured Myxococcales bacterium | reverse complement strand
GACGTCGCGGGGATCGATTACATCGTCGGCGAGGACGGCCGCGCCACGTTGCTGGAGGTGAATGCCTATCCGGGCTTCGACGATGTGCCCGCCGCGGCCGATGCGTTCGTGGGATCCGCGGCGCGATGGTGGGCCTCGCTGTGAGCATCCGTTCGGCACTCGCCCTTCTCTCGCTGGCGATCGCTTCGTGCGGGCCGGTGAACTTTCACGTCGTCGCCAACGGTGCATCCGAGCGCATCGTCGGTTCGCACAGCACGCACGCCCTCCGCGGCGCCACGCGCATCGTGACGGTGTGCGGTGACTACGCGCGGTCGTTGTTCGCGACGGATACAGGCGGAAGCATCTGCGTCGAGTTCGAATTCGATCGTGCCGCGATCGCGTCGCTGTCCGTCCCGATCACCCTTCTGATCGCGGGACACGCGCAGATCGACATGGCGTCGCAACACGTGAGCTTCACGCCAGACCCCGAGAGCGCGCCCGCTGTCTCGTCGATCGCGTTGGCGTGGCACGACTGCCTCTGCGCGAACTTCTCGCGACAGTCGATCCACGGAACGATCACCCTCACGCAGGTCACGGCAACACGGCTCGCGGGCGCGATCGAAGTGACGATCGAGCAATCCAATCGAGCCGGCGACCGTCCCTATGTCGACGTCGTTCGCGCGCGCTTCGACGCATCCGGACCGTAGCGCTCACGCAGTCATCGCCACGTCACGTCCCATCGGCACGCGTCGCTTCCGCGATGCTTGCAGGTCGTCTGCACGACCGACACGTCGCGCCCGCCCGAGAGTTCCGCCGCCGCTGCGAACCAACCCGGCGCGCCGTAGCTGCAGAAGTACAAAGGCCAGACGCGTCCACCCTGCGTGAGCTGCGCGCGATGATCATCCGGCGTCACACTCGAGATCGAAGTCGCCTTGATGTACTGCTGCGCCGCGATGTTCATCCGGCGCATCACGAACGCGGGCGAGCCCACCTTGAAGAGAATCTTGTAGAGCGTCGGCAGGTCGTGTTTCGCGATCTCGGAACCGAAGTGCCGCATCTTCTCGCGGTCGCCGGCCATCGGCCCCTCGAGGATCGCGCGGTCGATGTCCATCATCGTGCCGAACGAGCACCACGACATCGTGAGCGGCGGATCGATCATGAACGCGCGCGCCTCGCCGTCGAGTTGCGCCACGACCTCGTCGAAGGCCGCATCGCCGAGGAAGCGACGCACGTACCAGGGCCGGCTCGCCATGAGGTTCCCCTTCACGCCATTGCCGCGCATATCCGCCTCGAACGCCATGTTGCCGAACACAGGATCCATCGCTGCCATGAAGTCCCCCGGCAGCGACGCTATCGCAGCTGCAGCGCTGAAGTGTTCGAGCGCGCGCTCCGCCTCGAGGATCGATACGGATCCGCGCAGTTCGGCGCGTCGGGCCGAGTCCGGCAGGTGAATTCGTTGCGCTCTCATGCGCCCCCGCGTTCGAGCGCTGCATCAATCGCGCGAGAGGCGCTACGGCCCCGCCAATTCATTGGCAGGGACGCGCGTGAGGGGGACGCCTCAAAGGCCCATTCATTGGCAGGACGTCCGGAGAAACGCGCGGCGCGCCGTGTTGCCACGACGCGCCGCGAACGAGACGGTTGTATCGAATCGAGGAGGCCCGAGCGATCAGGCTCCGGCGGTGTCGCTCATGAAGCCGCCCATCGGAGGCGCCGAGCGACGCGCGAGCGCCGTCGGATCGTGCACGGTGAGCCCGCCGTCGACGGTCGAGACGAGACCCTCGCGCGACCAGCGCGAGAGCGTACGAATCGTGGTCTCCACGGTGGTGCCGACGAGCGCCGCGAGTTCCGCACGCGTAAGGCGCAGCGGAATGAGCGTCGAGCCGTCTTCCATCTCGTCGCCGAAGCGCTCGCCGAGATCGATGATCGTCGTCGCGAGGCGTTCTTCGGCCGAAGCCGCGAAGAGCGAGATGCGGCGGTTCGCCATCGCGGCGCGCTTGCCCATCTCACGGGCCAGGAGCAGCGCGGCCGGGCCGCACGCTTCGAGCGCCGCGAGAACCTGCTCGCGCGGGATGCGAACGACTACAACCGGATCGGTCAGGGCGAACGCCTCTGCCGGGTAGATTCCGCCTTCGAGCGTCGAGCTGTCGCCGACGGTCTCGCCCGGGCCGTACAGCCCCATGACGAGATCGCGCGAACCGGTCGACGGAAGAACGACCTTCACGAGACCATGGCTCACGAGCACGAACGACACGGCGCGCTCGCCGGCACGCCAGAGCGCTTCGCCGCGGTGCAGTCTCTGGACGCTCGCGTCGCGGGCCAATTGATCGATCACCTGATCGCTGAGCTTCGAGAGAGCGGCGTTTTTACGCAGAATCGAACGTACTTCCACGGGGGACCTCCTTGGGACGGAGATGCACGTCAGCAACGAAGGTGCCAGGACAGTCGAATTCGTCACTGCGCAACTTCGATACATATCATGCGTCAGTTCCGGCCATCAGGCGACCCCTTGACGCGATCGTGTGCACGAATGATTCACGTCAGTTCCTACGACCCAGATCATGCGCAAGGAATTCACATCCCAAGTGCGCAGAGTCGCCGCTCCGTCAGGGTGCGTGGAGGTCGGCGGGGCACCTGCGCGCGACCAAGGCGTGCGTCGTGACGATCGCGGGGACGCCGTCACCCAGCCAACCCATTGAGATTTCCGCCGACGACCCCGGGGCCGAGCTCCCGGGCCAGCGCGCGACTTCCACGAACGGCGCAGCCGGTTCGACGCTCCATTCCACCCCCTGGTTTGTCGCAGCCAGGACTCGCCCGAACTCGCCAGCGTAGGCAGCCAGGGTCCGTGGGCCGGCGGGCCGGGGGCGTCGCTGGCGGTCGAAGCGGCCCGTCACGGTCGTGCCGAGGACCAGGTCGCGGAGCACCGGGGATTCGTCGCGAGCGAGAACGACCCCGGCTTCGGTGCGGGTGATCGAAGGCCAGAGGGCATCGTTGGCGGCGAGGATCTCCCCGGCGACGTGGCGCTCGCGGTCGACCAGGACGGCGTGTCCCCCCGCAGTCAGCGCGACGAACGACCCGCCCCCCTCGAGCGAAAGGCCCGTCATGGTCGGATCGAGTGCCGTGATCGCGTACCAGCCCGTGCTCGCGGTCGCCTCCTCGGTCATGAGCAGCGCGGGGTCGCGTGCGGCGAAACGACGCCCGATGACAGCCCATCCCGCGCCATCGAGGCGCGGCGCCCACGGTTCGCCACCGAGGTCGGTGCACACCGGGGTCATCACCCAGGTTGATGCGCCGCGCGGGCGGAAGTACACGCGGCCCGCCCAGATTGCCGCGGCGCTGCCATTGCTCGCGAACGCAAGATGCGCGAGTTGAACCGAACACGGGGGGTTCGAAGCGGGGAGTCGGACCGGCGCCGAGCCCGCGGTTTCGTCGACGACCGCACCGCCACGCAAGGCGAAGACATGGCCGTGGGGATCGATCGCGCGGGCATTCGCGGTCGGCAGCGAGCGAACGCACCAAGGCGCCGACGGTGCGGGCGCCTGCGTCGGAATACGCGGTGAGCTCGCATCGGACGCGGCGGCGGCGACCATCGTCGTGGGTGACGACGAGACCGTTGTGACGATCCCCGCGTCGGGGGTCGCGCCGCGTCGCGCGCAGCATGGAAGGGAGAGCAGACAGAAGAGAAGAAGCGATGGACGCGCCTCGCGGACGCGGGCTTCGCGCCGCGAGGGCATCTTGATGATCAGCGGCCGCCGCCGCCGAGATCGCCGAGTTTGGCGCGGAGCTTGTCGGCGAGGCTCGTACCGACCGGCTTCGCCGCCGTCTCGCGCTGGTACGCGCGATAGGCCTGACGCTCTTCGTCCTTGAGCGCCTGCTTGATCGAGAGCTTCGGACGCCCGCGTTCCATCTCCACGATCTTGACCGTGATCTCGGTCCCGAGCGGATACGCCTTGCGCAGGTCGGTGCCGCGCGGCTGATTCGACTCCGCCGGCGGAACGAGACCCTTGCCGGCCTTGCCGATCGAGCCTTCGATCTGCGCCCACATCAAGCCGTTGTTCTCGTGCTCGACGACCTTCGCCTTCACGATCGCGCCGACGCGCGGCGTGATGGCTCGCTTCAGGTCGGCTTCGGTGACGCCTTCGGGAACGAGCGAGAGCGAGATGCGCTTGGCGCCCTTCTCGACGCGTTCGACGCGCACGTTCACCGTCTGCCCGTCCTTGAGGACTTCGTTCGGGTGTTCGAGGCGCTTGCCGTCGCCGAGCTCGCTCACGTGGAGCAAGCCGTCGACGCCCGGGAGCAGTTCGATGAACGCACCGAACGGCTGCATGCGCGCGACCTTGCCTTCGTGAACGCTCCCCTGCGGGAACTTCTTCTCGATGCCGGCCCACGGATCGGGCTCGACCGCGCGGCGCGAGAGCACCACGCGCGGAAGACCCTCGGTGCGCGAACGCACCTTCTTCTTCTCCTTGCGCGGCTGCTTGCCCTGCTTCGGCTTCGCGGCTTCACCACCCGCGGCCGGCGCGGCTTCGGCTTCGCCCGTCGACGGCGCTGCTGCTTCGGCGCCCTCTTCGTGCGCTTCCTCTTCGCCGCCTGCTTCGTCGTCGTGCGCTTCGAGTGCCTGTTCGGCCGCTGCGATCGCTTCGTTGTGCTCGCCGCCTTCGGACGCTGCCGGCGTCGCCGCACTCGCGGCTTCCGGCTTCTCGTCCGGACGATGGCCGCCGGTGATCTTGAGGACCTTCGCTTCGACTTCGTCGCCGACCTTCACGATGTCGTGAGGACGCGCGCCGCGAATGTGCGTCAGCTCGGTAATGTGGATCATTCCTTCGATCCCACCGAGATCGAGGAACACGCCGTACTCCTTCACGGAGACGACACGACCCTTCACCACGTCGCCGACCTTGATGTTCTGCCGGGCTTCCTCGGCGCGCGCACGAAGGTCTGCTTCGACGAGGGCGCGGCGCGAGACGATCGCTTCCTTGCCGTCGTCGACGAGCGACGTGATCTTGAAGCTCTGTCGCGTGAGCACGAGCTGCTTCGGGTTCACCGATGGCGGGAATCGCGCATCGATCTGCGACGACGGACAGAACGCGCGGAGACCCGCGAGGTCGACCTCGAGGCCACCGCGGTTCACGCCGGTGATGAGCCCTTCGATCACTTCGTTGTCCGCGAACGCCTTCTGCACGGCTTCCTTCGCGTGCGCCGCACGCTCGGGATCACGGGTCACCACGACGTTGCCGCCGCGCGAACCGTCCTGCATCACCACGACGTCGACGCTGTCGCCGGCCTCGGGTGCAGGCTGCCCTTCGATCTGCAGCTCGCGCAGATCGATGACGCCCGTTTCCTTGCCCCACAGGTCGACCGTCGCGCCGGCTTCGGCC
>CBIHQZ010000545.1:0-5357 GCA_966212315.1 uncultured Myxococcales bacterium | reverse complement strand
CGAATGAGCGACGGAATTCTGAAGAACGGTTCGAAGGGTGAAGACGTGCGCCAGCTCCAGAGCGACCTGGTCGCGATGGGCTATCCGATCGAGGCGGACGGGAACTTCGGGCCGAACACCGAGAAGGCCGTGAAGCACCTGCAGGAAGCGTTCGGGTACACGGTCGATGGTCTCGTCGGCAAGGGGACCCAGTTCCTCGTCACGCAGCAGAAGGGGCTCGCGTGGAGCGTCGGCAAGCCGACCGCGAACAAGCAGGACACGTCCTGGAAGAAGTAGACTGACTGTCGGCGCGACGGGATCGCCCGCCACGAAACAGCGGCCGCGCGGATGACGTTCGGCCGCTGTTCTCGTTTCTCCGCATCGCCGACTCGTAGCGCATCGGCGACGAGCAGCACGATCGTCACGAGCTGATGAGCGATCCGACGATACAGGCTCGCGCATTCCGCCTCGAGACGATCGACCTCGGCGACCGTCGGGGCCTCGATCCACTGAATGCACGCCAGCCAGTCGATGACCACCAGCTTGAAGGACGACATGTTTCCGTGACCTTTGCGCCGAGTGGTACGCGTGGCGACGCATGCGAGCGGTGCGGCTTCGGCGATGACGACGAGCCGTTCCGACATTGGATTACGAAGCGTCGTGACGCGGCACGCAGCCGACCTTCGAATGATGCGGATCGTTTCACCGCGGTGCGGACGTCACAGCTTGCGATTCGGCCTTTGCACTGGCTTCGGCCTGCTGCGCTTCGTCCGGCTCGCCGTGCATCGATTCGACTCGCACGTGCGACCCTCCGCCCATCGATCGCGCGCGCTCGATCGCAGCGCGTAATTCCTCGGGCGCATCCGACCCGATCCACGCCGTCTGCGGTTTGCCCGTCGCGTCGTGCCAGATCACGCGCACATAGGCGCCGCGCGGTTCGAAGATCGACGCCACGTGTGCGCGTTCCTTGGCGACCGTGAATCGCATCGTCCCCGGATCGATCGTGCCGAGCGAGAGTTCGGTGATGGAAGCGAGCGGCACACGCATCATGCGCAAACCGACCATGAACCGCAGGTCCGACTTCGTGACAATGGTTCGCGCGACGGGGAGGGCCACCGCGAGCACGCCGAACATCAGGGCGAACGCGCCCATCAAGACCGCGCCTCCGAGACCCTGCCGGTCACCGCTGAACACGAACGCCGCGAGTGACACGAGCGCGAGCAGCAGTGGGATCACCGCGATGATCGTCATGAACGCGAAGACGCGCCGCGAGACGCGTTTCTCGCGGTGTACGGCCTCGTCCCCGCCCATGTAGCGCCGCTCGTATTCGTCCGCTGCCATCCGCGGATCGTCGCACGGTGGAAGACGAACGAGTCGCGCGCTACTCGGTGCCCGAATCCTCGGGCGGAATGCCGTACGGCGGCATGATGTTCATGTCGTCGCCTGCGTCTTGCGGCGGGATGCCGTACATCGCGACGACGCTGCTGTCGGTGCCCTGATCCGCGGTCGCGTCGCTGCCGGCGTCGGCGGTCGACGTGTCGGCCTGCGTCGCATCGGTCCCTTCGACCGCGTCGACGGGGATTCCGTACAGCGGCACCGCGCTCGGTCCGCACGCCGTCAGCGCGACGACGCTCGCGACGAGGGCACCGCGTCGAAGACCCGCTCGAGCAATCGAACCAGCCGAAGCGGGCGTCTCGGGCGCCTCGTGGGTTACGTGACAGAACGGGCACTCGCGCTCGCGAACGTGTCGTCGACAATTGGTACAGACGTGCATGGGCGCATCGTACTGCTGTTCGGCCCGATCGACGAAGCGCTCACCACCGCCATCGATACGGCGCCATCAACAACGGCACGAAGCGGCGCGGAAACTCCGCGAGCGTGAGTCCGAGCCGCGCCGGTCCATCGCCGGTCGGCACGCGTCGCGATCGGAAAACCACATCCCACAGGATCACGTTGGCCCCGTAATTCGCGTTCGATTCTTCGACGCGCTCGGAGTGATGCCATCGATGCAGATCCGCGGTGCTGAGCAGCCAGTTGAGCGCGCCCGTGCGGAAATCGATGTTCGCGTGACGAAGCATTCCATTCGCGGAGGTGAACACCGTGAACAGCGCGAGCGTGCGTTCGTTCGCGCCGAGCAGCACCAGTGGCGCCATCTCCGCGGCGTGCTGAAGAAGCGTGTCGAGCGGATGGAACCGCCCCGCGTTGAGCCAATAGAGCCGCTCGACACCGTGATGCACCGCGTGCAGTCGCCACAGCGGCGCGCGTTCGTGTGCCAGTCGATGCACCCAGTACTGCCCGAACTCCGCGACGACGAGTGCGAGCACCAGCTGACCCGCGACCGGCCATTCGCCGGGCCAGAGCCCGTGTCCGATGCGGCGCGAGAGTGCGATCGATGCAGCGGTGAGCAGTCCGGAACTCGCGGCTCGGAACAGCACCGGGATCGGAAGCATCGCGAAGAACATGAACGCGAGGTCGGTGCGCGTGTCGTCGCGCGAGCGATTCCAATCCGAGCGGTACGGCAGGGCGCGTTCGAGGGACGCGATGATGGCCGCGACGGCGAGGTTCACCAGCACGACCACCCACGCGCCGCGAAATGCCGAGAGCGCCGCGAACGCACCGAGGACGGCGGCGGTCAGTACGAGTGGGTAACCGGTGCGGCGGAGAAGCGGCGCGAACATCGCGTCACGATACTATCGAGCACAGCAGCGGAGTGGATCGCGCGTCGCGCCGCGGTCGTCAGCGCACCTTCTCCGCCGACGCCTCGGCTTTCGCCGCGCCGAGCGCAGTCTTCACCTTCCGCTTCTCTTCGGGCGGCGGCAGCACCGCGTTGATTCCGAGCGACTCGAGCCAGAGTTCTCGGCACCACCCTTTGGTGTGATAGAGGTGCTCGTCTTCCTGGTCCTCGATTTCGTCGTACGCCTCTCTCAACGCGGCGCCCTTCGGACCGGCAAGATGATCCGAGCATTTGCCGATGAGCACCCAGTCGAGATGATCCTTTGTCTCGGCGTTCACGACGCATTCGCACGCAACGAGTTGCGCAGCAGCCGGATCGCCCGCCGCGCGCGCCATCTTCATGGCCTGGACGAGTGCGGCGCCGTTGTGGCGGACGATCGCGCGTCCCGGCGTTTCGCGCTTCGGATCGATACCCATCGATCCACACACTCCGCGTAGCACCGCGACGTGACGCTCGGTCTCTGCGCGGTACTTCTTCCACTCTTTCTCGAGATCGGGATGCACCGCGCACAGAAGGGCCTGGTCGTAGACAGCGACCCCGCCGATTTCGTGCTCGAGTGATTGCAAGAGCAGTTCTTCGATCTGCTTCGTGTTCATTTCGCTGCGTCCTCCTGATCAGACTTCGGGCGGGTCCATCTCGCGTTCGTGATGCCGATGCCGCGCGATCGCTTTGACGAACGCGCGCACCGCGTCGTCTGCACTTCGATCGCGATACACGAGCATCCCCGGATCGGGCTCACCCGACGGCAACACGCTCGGGACGCCGGCGTTCTCGACGAGATCCGCGCCTGCGCCCAGCGCGAGAATCGGCTTCGCGTGACGGTAGTGATTCTGGAGGAACTCGGCCGCGTGACCGATGGTGCCGAGCGTCTTGCTTGCCTTTCGTCCGTCGGGAACCGCCGCTGCGTCGAACAGTACCGATGGCATTGCCTCGAACGTGACGTCAACTTCGAGAGGTTGACCCTGCGCGGTGGTGACGGGCCCGAGTCGCGCGCCGATGTAGCGGACAACCGCGCCACGCTGTTCGAGCGCCGCGCGAAGCGTCTCGCTGCCTTTGCCGTCCACGCCGTCGGCCACGAAAATCGCGACGCGACGCGTGACGATGCTTCCGTCGCCGGGGCGCGCGAAGAGCGAGAGTGCGGGAGACTTCTCGACCTCGGCCTTCGGCGGACGTGCCAGCGCGCGCGGCATCGCGGCGGGCATTTTCGTCATGCCGAGCGAGGTTGCGAGTTTGCGCGCGAGGTCCTTGTCGACGTTCGCGAGCATCGACACCACGCGTTCGCGAATCGCCGGGACCTGCACCCTGCTCAATTCGAAACGGAAGCCTCGCAGGATGTGCGCTTTCTCGACCGGCGTCTGGCTGTTGTAGAAGAGCGCAGCCTGATTGAAGTGCTCGGCGAAACGTTCCGGTTTGCCGCGGACTTTGTCGGCGTTCTCGGGCTGTTCGCGGAACGACGTGAATCCGCCCATGCGTCCCGCTTGGAACGGGCACCCGCCGGCGAGCGAGTTCGGTTCGTACGACACGCGACCGCGGTGGATCGCCTGTCGATGCATCCCGTCACGCTGATTGTTGTGAGCCGGCGCGACGGGGGAGTTGATCGGGATCTCGTGGAAGTTCGGACCGCCGAGTCGCGAGATCTGCGTATCGACGTACGAATGAATGCGTCCGGCGAGGAGCGGATCGTTGGTGAAATCGAGACCCGGTACGATGTGCGCAGCGCAGAAAGCGACTTGCTCTGTTTCCGCAAAGAAATTGTCCGGATTGCGATCGAGAACCATTCGTCCGACGGGCCGGAGCGGGACGAGTTCCTCGGGCACGATCTTCGTCGCGTCGAGCACATCGAAACTGAACTTCTCTGCGTCGCGTTCGGAGAAGAGCTGGACGCTCAGCTCGTACTCGGGGAACGCGCCGGCTTCGATCGCTTCCCACAGATCGCGTCGGTGGAAGTCCGGGTCGGCCCCCGAGATCTTCACGGCCTCGTCCCAGTCGAGCGAGTGCGTTCCGAGGATGGGTCGCCAATGGAACTTCACGAACGTGGACTTGCCTTCGGTGTTCACGAATCGGAACGTGTGAACGCCGAAGCCCTGCATCATGCGGTAACTGCGGGGGAGCGCGCGATCGGACATCACCCACATGAGCATGTGGGTCGACTCGGGCATCAGCGATACGAAGTCCCAGAACGTGTCGTGCGCGGTCGCCGCCTGCGGCATCTGGAAGTGCGGCTCCGCCTTCGCCGCGTGCACCAGGTCCGGGAACTTCATCGCGTCCTGGATGAAGAACACCGGGATGTTGTTGCCGACGAGATCCCAGTTGCCCTCGTCGGTGTAGAACTTCACCGCGAACCCGCGCGCGTCACGCGCGGTGTCGGTCGATCCGCGTTCACCCACCACGGTCGAGAAGCGCACGAAGACGGGCGTCCGCTTTCCGGCTTCCGCAAAAATCGAGGCACGCGTAATCGACGACAGCGACTCGTAGCATTCGAAGAACCCGTGCGCGCCTGACCCGCGTGCGTGGACGATTCTCTCCGGAATGCGCTCGTGATCGAAGTGCGTGATCTTTTCGCGAAGAATGAAATCTTCGAGAAGCGCCGGCCCTCTCAGTCCCGCTTTCAGTGAGTTCTGATTGTCGGCGATCGGCACGCCGA
>CBIHQZ010000544.1:0-5363 GCA_966212315.1 uncultured Myxococcales bacterium | reverse complement strand
CGAACAAGGCCGCTGCGCCGCGCTAGAGTCCGGCGTTCGATATGGCCAAGGAAGACACGCTCGTCATTCACGAGATCTATTCGAGCATTCAGGGCGAGAGCACCTGGGCCGGTGTGCCATGCACGTTCGTGCGCACGACCGGCTGCAACCTGCGATGCACGTACTGCGACACACCGCAGGCTTTCTACGGCGGAACGCGCATGACTCGCCGTGACGTCCTGACGCGCGCGCTCGCAATGGAGACCCCCCTCGTCGAGGTCACCGGCGGCGAACCGCTGCTGCAGCCCGGCGTCGTTCCGTTGATGAAGGAACTCTGCGACGCGGGGAAGACCGTGCTCATCGAGACCTCCGGCGAACGCGACATCAGCGCGGTCGACCCGCGCGTCCACCGCATCGTCGATCTCAAGACACCCGACTCGGGCGAGTGCGAAGGCAATCGCTGGGAGAATCTCCCGCACCTCGGTCCACGCGACGAAGTGAAGTTCGTGCTCTGTTCCGCGCGCGACTACGAATGGATGCGAAATGCCGTGCGCGAACATTCGCTCCCGGCGCGCGTGCGCTCGGTGCTCGTGTCGACCGCGTTCGGCAAGCTCTCGACTCGCGACGTCGTCGAATGGGTCCTTCGCGACAAGCTCGAAGTGCGCGTGCAACTCCAGATGCACAAGTACATCTGGTCGCCCACCGAGCAGGGCGTCTGACGGGGCGTTCGCGACCACTCGCGACGACTCAGTTTTTGACCAGTTCGCACGCGACCCGTACGATCGGCGCGAACCATGCCCGAATTCGCATACGAGGCAAAAACGCGCGGCGGCGAGTTACGCAAGGGCGTGCGCGAGGCCGAGAACGTCGATGCCGTGAACAACTGGCTGCGAGCGCAACAGCTCGCGCCCGTCACGGTGAAGCGCAAACCCCGCGACATCAATTTCTCGTTCGGAACGGGCGTGACGTCGAAGGACCTCGTGCTCTTCACGCGTCAGTTCGGGACGATGATCGACGCGGGTCTTCCACTGGTTCAGTGCCTCGAGATCTTGTCGTCGCAGAACGACAACCCGTTCTTCGCGAAGATCCTCAAGGACGTGAAAGCCAACGTCGAACAGGGCAAGACCTTCAGCGATTCGCTCGCGCGTCATCCGAAGGTGTTCGACGGACTGTTCGTGAACCTGATCCGCGCCGGTGAAGTCGGCGGTATTCTCGACACGATCCTCCAGCGACTCGCGATCTACATCGAAAAGAACGTGAAACTCGTTCGCCAGGTGCGCGGCGCGTTGGTGTACCCGACCGCGATTCTCGGCATCGCAGTGCTCGTCGTGGCCGTGCTCCTTACATGGGTCATTCCGACATTCGAGAAAATGTTTCGTGACTTCGGCGCGGGCGACGACCTCCCCGCGCTCACGAAGTTCGTGATCATGCTCTCGAAGGGATTCGCGTCGAACATCATCTGGATCATCCTGGTCGGGGCGGGAATCTTCGGCGGCATCTCGTACGCGTACCGCACGCCGGCCGGCCGAGAGTTCTTCCATCGCATGCTGCTCGAGATGCCCCTGATCGGCCCCGTGATGCGCAAGATCGCGGTCGCGCGATTCACTCGCACGCTCGGCACGCTGCTCGGCTCGGGCGTACCGATTCTCGAAGCGCTCGACATCGTCGCTTCGTCGGCGGGCAACGTGGTGATCGAGAAGGCGATCCTCCAGGCGCGCGCGAAGATCTCCGAGGGCAAGAACATGGCGGAGCCGTTGATGGAGACGAAAGCGTTCCCGTCGATGGTGGTGCAGATGATCGGGGTCGGCGAGCAGACCGGCGCGCTCGATACGATGCTCAACAAGATTGCCGACTTCTACGAAGAAGAAGTCGACGTCGCGGTCGCCGCGCTCACCTCGCTCCTCGAGCCGATCATGATGGTCGTGATCGGCGGCGTCGCGGGCACGATGATCATCGCGATGTACCTGCCGATCTTCGAAATCGCCGGCAAGGTGAAGTCGCAGTAGCGACGCACACGATGTCCGAGCGGGTCGCCGAGCCCGAATCTTCGCAACCGAATCGCCCCGGTGTTCCACCGCGCGCGCTCACTATCCACATCGCGTCCGAAGCGGATCTCCGGCGGCGGCTGAGTCTGCTCACGCTCGCCCGTCTCGGGGTCGCGACGGTGCTTCTCGCCATCGTGATGGCCTTCTCGCCAGTGCCCGGGGTCACACCGACGAGCAGCGGCGTGCTCGGCGTCGTCATCGCGCTCTATGCCGCGTCGCTCGGGTACGCCCTCGGATTGCGGCGAATGGACCTTCGCGTCCTCGCGCGAATCCAGATCGGCATCGACCTCGCCGCATGGACCGCGCTCGTCTACGTCACAGGCGGCCCCACCAGCCCGCTGAGTTTCTTCTTCGGATTGAGCGGGCTCACGGCCGCGCTCGTTCTCGGCGACAGCGCCGCGCGAACGACGTCGGTGCTCGCCGTCGCGACGTACGGCGTGCTCATGGTGACGATGACGTATGGGATCGTTCCGCCCCTCGCCGATGCGATCCATCGCGCCGATCCTTCGCGCCCGGAACTCGCGCTCCAGCTCGTGACCAACACGGTGGGCATCCTTCTGATCGCAGCACTCGGTGGCTCGCTCGCCTCGCGTGTCTCGCGCGCGGGCGGTGCACTCGCGAAGGCCGAGGCCTCGCATGCCGCGCTCTCCGGGCTTTACGAAGACGTACTTCGTTCGATCCCCGCGGCGATCCTGACCGTCGCGCCGAACGGAATGATCGACAGCGCGAATCCGCAGGCCAGCGTTCTCTTCGAGCGCCCGGTCGAGGCGCTGCTCGGCGAACCGATCGCATCGGTTCTGCCGTTTCTCGCGAACGATGCGTTTCGCGCGGGTGGCGAACCACGAGTCGGTGACGAAGTACTCGCGACCGTCTCGCAACGTCCCCACATCGCGTACCGCGCCGCGCCTCTCTACGACCGCGCCGGCCAGGCGCACGGCGGACTCGTCGTGATCGAAGACCGTTCCACGGTCGAATCGATGCGAGACGCCATGCAGCATGCGGAACGACTCGCGGTGCTCGGTCGGCTGGCCGCCGGACTCGCACACGAGATTCGCAATCCGCTCGGAGCGATCTCGGGTTGCGTCGAACTGGTTCGAGAGAACGCTTCACTCCCCGACGAAGATCGAACCCTCCTGGCGACCGTCGTCCGCGAGGCCGCGCGACTCAATCGACTCGTGAGCGACATGCTCACGTTCGCGCGTCCGCGCGCGCCCGAACTCGCGCCGACCGATCTCCGAGCACTCGTGCTCGAAGTCGTGACACTCGCGAATGCCGATGTGCCCCGGGTGCGCATCACGCTGCATCACGCCACCGACGACGCGGCGCCGATCGTCGCCGATGTCGATGCGGGGCAGATCCGGCAGGTTCTCTGGAATCTGGTGCGCAACGCGATGCAAGCGTCGCCTGCCGACGGAACGATCGAAGTCGGACTCGCGCTGCGCGCCGAGGGCATCGAGCTGTGGGTCGACGACGACGGGATGGGCATCGCACCCCATATGCGCGAGCGGATCTTCGACGTGTTCTATTCCGAGCGGGAACGCGGAACCGGTCTCGGTCTGGCGATCGTGAAGCAGATCGTCGATGCCCACCGCGGGCGCATCGAAGTCGTTCCACGCGATCCCGCCGGAACGCGATTCCTGGTGCGCCTTCCGCGTCGGGACTAGTCGCGAGACGCTACGCTGCGCGTTCTTCGTCTTCGCGCTTCTCGCGCGCTTCGATCGCTGTCGCGAACAACCCGAAGTACTCGATCGCACTCGTCAGCGAGAACACGAGCGAGAGCAGTACGAGCCACTGGCCGACGACGTTGAGATTCACCGAGTACGCGTAGAACGGCATCACGCGATGCGGGAAGTGCAGGATCAAACAGAGGATCCCCACCATCTGCAGCGCGGTCTTCCATTTCCCGCCCGAGCCCGCACCGATCACGATCGACTCGTTCGACGCGATCGAGCGCAGCCCCGTCACTGCGATCTCGCGGCCGATGAGCACCGCCACGACCCATGCCGGAATGCGTCCCATCGGCACGAGATAGATCAACAGCGAGTTGACGAGGAGCTTGTCCGCGAGTGGATCGAGGAACTTTCCGAGCAGGCTCTCGACGCCCATCTTTCGCGCCAGGAAGCCATCGAGGAAATCCGTCACCGACAGCGCCGACCAGCAGTACGCCGCGTACATCGCGCCGCGCGGCGTTCCTTCGCCGACGAACCAGAGCACGAGCGGGATGAGCACGATGCGACCCATCGTGAGCGCATTCGGAATGTTCAGCGCGTCGTCCCAGAACGCTTTGCGCCGCTGACGTCGCAGTGCCTTGTCCATCAGCCGCCCTCGCCACGTGCGAATGTCACGAACACGAAACCGTCGCCGCGCGCTTCCAGTCGATCCGCGGATTCTCGAGTCGTCACGTCGACTCCTTCGCTCCACGCGACGACGGTCGCAAGCGGGAAGACTGCCTGCCGCGAGGGTCCGACGCGAACCGCACGCACGGGCGCCGCCGTCTCGAACACGACCCGCCCTCGCCCGCGCAAGCGCACCAGATCGATCACGGACTCGCCCGCGCCGATCGACTCGCTGTCGAACACGAGGGTGCCCTCGAACCCGAGCACTCGCTCCTCGCGTACCGCGATCGACTCGTCACGCAGGGTCAGCACGAGGCGCTCACGCCCCGGACGGCGCGGAATCGCGGCCCATCCCGAACGGAGCCACACGAGCGAAGGCGCCCCCGCGAAGACGCCATCGCGACCGTGACGTGTCACCGCGTCGCCGCGCTCGAGCCCGGCTTCGACGCATGCCGGCCCGAGGCGCACCGCACAGCCGCCGACCGCCACCAGCAAACCGTCGTCGAGTTCGAGCACGTCGCCGCGCGGTGCGAGTGCGATCGATTCGGCGACCGACGCGAGCGACTCGCTCACATCGGCACCGACGGCATCACGCGGGATCGCCGGAAGCGCGTCGGCAACAGCATCGCGTGGTGCATGCGAAGGCGGCGGGATCGACACGGTGCCGGTCGGCTCGAGATCCGACGGAGGAAGCATCGACGGACGAAGTTCACTCGCTTCGCTTCGCGTCGTAGCGGCGCCGCTGTACTGCGCGTCGAGTGCCTCTTCCATCCGCCGCGCCATCGCGTCGTGCCCCGCGCGTGCAAAGGCCTCACGAGCTTTTGCGTACTCGCCGAGTCGCGACCACGCGAGACCGAGATAGCCCCACGCACGGCCGTGCTCGGGCTCTTTCTCGATCACCGGCAACAGCTGCGACACCACATCGCGCATCTGCCCGGTTTTCAGGAACGCGAGCGCGAGATTGATGCGCGGCGGAACGCGGTCCGGGAACTGCCGCACGATC
>CBIHQZ010000543.1:0-5369 GCA_966212315.1 uncultured Myxococcales bacterium | reverse complement strand
AAAGGGCGATCGCTGTTTCTCATCGACATCAGCGTGCCGCGCAACGTCGATCCGCGCGTGCACGGGCTCGACAACGTGTACCTGTTCGACGTCGACGATCTCGAACGCGAAGTGGCGCGAGCGCTCGGCATGCGAGGCGGTTCGCTGGAACGCGCGCAGACGATTCTCGAAGAAGAACTCCGTGCATTCGAGGCCGAGCAGAAGTCGGGAGCGATCGTGCCGACGGTAACCGCGATGCGTGAGCGCTTCCGCATGGTGGCGCGCGCCGAACTCGAGAAGTCGCTGGGCGGGAAGTTGAAGCACCTCGGCGCGCCCGAGCGTCAGGCCCTCGAGTCGATGGTCGATGCGATCACCAACAAGCTGCTGCACGCGCCGACGAGTGCATTGCGACAAGGCGCGTCGACCGACGAAGGTGCCGCGCTCGCGGCGATCGCGCGCGTGTTGTTCCAACTCGACGACATCGCGCCGCCGAGCGAAGCGCATCCGAACCGCGTGCACGATGTGGTGCCGGCGGATGATCGCAACGAGCCCGAGGAGCCTGCGTGAAGATTCGAATCGCGACGCGCCGAAGCGCGTTGGCACTGGCGCAAACCCGGATGATGGCGGCGGCGCTGAAGGCGAACACGCCGGGTCTCGAAGTCGAAGAAGTGCAGATGGTCACCGAGGGTGATCGTGTGCAGGACCGTTCGCTCGCGCAGATCGGTGGCAAGGGGCTCTTCATCAAGGAACTCGAGGCCGCGCTGCTGGACGGACGCGCGGATCTCGCGGTGCACTCGATGAAGGATCTCCCCGCGGATCTTGCACCGGGGCTCGAGATCTCGGCGGTGCCCGAACGCGAGAGCCCGTGGGATCTGCTCATCACGAACGACGGTCGCGCGTTGAAAGATCTCGCGCCGAACGCGCGGCTCGGGACGAGTTCGCTGCGGCGGCAGATTCAACTGCGCGCGGTGCGGCCCGACCTCGTGGTGGAATTGCTGCGCGGCAACGTCGACACGCGATTGCGCAAGCTTCGTGAGGGCGCGTTCGATGCGATCGTGCTCGCGGAAGCGGGCGTGAAGCGGCTCGGGCTCGAGGTGAGTGCGGTGCGATTGGAAGGCATCGTGGTGCCGGCGATCGCGCAGGGTGCGCTCGCGCTCGAGACGCGGATCGGTGACGAGGCAACGCGCGAATGCGTGCGGAAACTGAATCACGCGGAGAGCGAAGTGCGTGCGATCGCCGAGCGCGCGGTGCTGCGGGCGATCGAAGGCAGTTGCACCACGCCGGTGGGGGCGCTCGCGGTGCATCGCGATGACGTCATCACGATGGATGGATTTCTCGCGTCGCCGGATGGAACGCGGAGCCAGGTAGCGCGAGTGATCGGCGCGATCGGTGAGGCACCCGAGAGCGTGGGCGAACGACTCGCGCGCGAGTTGCTGGGCGGGTTGCGGTAGGGGCTTGAATCGCCGTTTCCAATAGTCGCGCAGACCCCTCCCCATCACTTGCATCGCCGCATCCGCTCGCCCCTCCCCGAACGACACTGCGCGGTGTTGAAACCGAGAGTGTCGTCCGAAGAGGGGCACGCAATCGGTGAGACACGCGAGTGCCCCTCTTCGACCGACAGCATTCGCGCGTCGATGCGTGTGGTGAGGCTGTCGGCCGGGGAGGGGCGAGCGGACATCGCGATGCAAGTGATGGGGAGGGGTCTACGTCCATCGCGCGGGGCGAACGCGATGTAAGCGATAGGGGGGCTGCGTCCATTCGTGCGACACTCGCGTGTCGTGACCGGGAAACGCGTTCGACCGGAGTGCGCGCGATGACGATGCGTCGTCCCGCGTTCGTGCTGGTCGCATCGCTACTCTTCACACCGTCGACCGCTTCGTCGCAGTCGAGTCTCGAGGTCATCGCACCCGGGCAGGAAGAGCTGCTCGCGGGAATGCTCGGTCGCGGCGCGCAATTCCCGGGCGGATGCGCATGGGCGGGGGCGACCGTGGAACAGACGCGGGTGATGTCCTGGTACACGTGCGCGAACGGGCGCGTCGATATCGAGCTTCGTCATCCCGGCGCCTCGGTCGATGCCGTCGCGCGCACCGAGCAGTTCGCGGTGCGCGTTCGCGCAGGCGAAGCGCCGCCCGGTCTGGTGGAAGCGTTGCGACAGCGTCTGCACGCGCAGGAAGGTGCGTTTCACTGGACGCACGGCGGCAGCGTGCTCACGCCGGAGCGAAGGAAAGCCGCGCGGGGTCTCGGTGTGGTCTTCGCGATCGCGCTCGCAGCAGCCGCACTCTTGATCTGGCTCTCGCGCCGCGTGAAGCGCTGGTCCGCGAATCCGCCGCGCAGCACGGGCGCTGCCATCGCCGCATCGGCACTCGCCGTCGCACTCGTGTTCGCGATGAGCGCGGCCGTTCGCCAGGCGACGCGCGTGTTCGGCGACGCGGTCCTCGCCAGCCTCGAGCACGAAGCATCGGTGCCGCTCGTCGCGACCGCGGGCGTGATGGTCGCGTACGTGATGCTCGCCGTCGGCGCCGCATCGATCGCGGTGCGCGTTCCGATGCCCTGGCCCCGATGGGCGCACTTCGTCGGCGGAATCCTGCTCTTCCTCGGTGTGATGTATCCGCGCTCGCTGTTTCACGAAGACTGGGTGCCGTTCGGAAACGTCGTGCCGCTCCGACCGAACTTCGTCTATCTCGAGACGCGACCGCATCGACCGGCCGTGCAGTATCGCCAGGATGCCGGCGGATTTCGCGGGCCCGGCTTCGACGCAGCGAAGCAAGCCGGCGTCGTGCGGATCGTGATGGTGGGCGATTCGTATGTGTACGGCATCGGCGTGGACGAAGCCGATTCGCTGCCGGTCACGCTCGAGTCAGAGCTTCGTCGACGCGATCCTGCACGCCGCATCGAGGTGTTGAACCTCGGGATCCCGGGCGACAACCTCTCGTCGCACATCGACGTGTACGCCGAAGCGCAGCGTCTCGCGCCCGACGTCGCCATCATCGGACTCACGCTCCCGAACGATCTCTCGCGCTGGGATTCACAGAGCGCGCGTCGCGCGTCGAAGCATCTCGGCGTGTTCAGCTTCGCGCGGTTCATGTTCGGTGAGGCCGCCAACACGCTGTGGGATCTCGCGCGACTCGAGCGGACCATCACGCCCGCGGGTCTCACTCATCTCGATCGCGAGATGGCGCGGCTCGCGGCGATGCGAAGCGCGAATCCGCATGCGCCTCGACTGGTGATGTTCACGTTCGGCGAACTCGGCACGCCGATTCGTCGCAGTCTCGAACGCGTGCCCGGTGCCCGCGTGTTGCCCGAAGCAGAGTTCTGGCCCGACGACTTCCTCCCGGGCGACGGGCACCCGAGCGCACAAGGCAATCGGCGAAGCGCGGTGCGGCTCGCGGATGCGGTCGAAGCCGCGTTGCACGCGCGCGAACAGTAGTCCCGACGCGCGAGAGTTACTGCTGCATGCAGTAGATGCCGACGTTGGAGCGGTTGCAGAACTGCGCGTAGACCGTGGCCCAGCTCGAATTGGTCGCCGAGGAATTGCCGACGCCGCCGGTGTCGGTCGCGCTGGCGCTCGTCCAGCCGGCGCAATCGATGACGTAAAGCCCGCCGGTCGGCGTCGATGCAGTCCACATCTCGCCGCGCGCGAGCACGTTGGTGTTGGTGCGTTCGATCGGCGCCGCCAGCGTTCCGTCGGTCAAGTCGGTCCAGTTCGTCGCAACGACGACGCCGTCGACGCGCACGTACGGCGTGACCGAATGCGACAAACGAGAGGCCGCGGTGATCGTGCTCGTCCCGAGGAATGCGCGATACGTCCCGGGCAGCCCACTGAACGCTGCGGCTTGCTGGCAGATCGCGTCGGCGCCCGCGAGACCTCCCATGTTCGCGGAGACGAAGCCGGTCACGAACACGTACTTGTTCGGCGTCGCGATCCGGCACGCGCCGTTCACGCAGAGACCGGTGCCGCACGGATTGCCGCACGTCCCGCAGTTGCTCGGATCGTGGACCGTCGCGGTCTCGCATCCTGGATTCATGGTGCAATTCGAGTAGCCCGCGTCGCACACGATCGTGCACGTGTTGCTGGCGGTGCAGGTACCTTGCGCATGGGGTGCATCGCACGCGGCCGATGCCTCGGGGTCCGCGCTGTCGATCACGGCGTCGCAATTCTGATCGATGCCGTCGCACAGCTCGCGCGCGCCCACGCGGACGTTCGGGTTCGTGTCGTCGCAGTCCGTCGCCGGACCGAGGCCGCGCGGGCCGCCCACGCACGTGGCGCCGATCGCGAGCTGGCCATCGCGATCGATGTCTTCGCCGGCCACGCTGCCGTCGCAGTTCTGATCGACGCCGTCGCACAGTTCGACTGCGCCCGTGAAGATCCGGCGATCGGTGTCGTTGCAGTCGCCATGAGTACGCACGCGATTCGGCACGGGCGGGCAGGACATCACAGCCGTCGATTGCGCGTCGCCGTCGCCGTCACGATCGGCGTCGACGTACCAGGCCACGATGCTCGTCCCTTCGTCGACCATCGAGTTGCAGTTGTTGTCGCGCGCGTCGCACAACTCGGTGGCGCCGGTGAACGTCGTGGAGTCGACATCGTTGCAGTCGTCGCCGCCACAGCGCGAGTCGCCGTGTCCGTCCTGGTCGTCGTCTTCGGTGTCGGTGCCGGCGATCACGAAATCCGCGCGGCCGTTGCAGTCGTCGTCGAGTCCGTCGCACACCTCGGGCGCGGCGGGATTCACGGTGCTGTGCGTGTCGTCGCAATCGAAGGCGACCAGCGCGTACGTTCCCGTGGTGGGCTGCGCGCACGAACGAACGACGGTGCTCGCATTGCCGAAGCCGTCGCCATCGGCGTCGAGGTACCAGTTCACGACGGTGGTGTGATCGTCGACCATGCCGTTGCAGTCGTTGTCGATGCCGTCGCACGCTTCACTGAGCCCGGTATGCCGCGCCGCGGTGGTGTCGTCGCAGTCGCCGCCTACCGTCGAAAAGTTCGACGAACCCGGGCACTGCATGAGGGGCATCGCGTCGTCGCCGAAACCGTCGTGGTCCGCATCGCGGAAGCCCGCGACCATCGCGCCCTCGTCGATCGTGTCGTTGCAGTTGTTGTCGACGCCGTCGCACACCTCGGCGGAGTTCGGATTGATGTCGCGACGGGCGTCGTTGCAGTCGTCGCCACAGTGGCGCGTGCCGTCCATGTCCGTGTTGCAGCAGAGCCGATCGACGTAGGCATCGCCGTCGATGTCGCGCGCGCCAATGGTGCTCGTGTCGCAATCTTCGTCGTGGCCGGTCGTGTCGCAGACCTCGGCGTTTCCGGGGAAGCGATTCGCATCCGCGTCATCGCAGTCGTCCCCGCCGCACGTGGTCGACATGTGCCCGTCGTGATCTGCATCGGCCTCGAC
>CBIHQZ010000542.1:0-5379 GCA_966212315.1 uncultured Myxococcales bacterium | reverse complement strand
AACAGTCCGAGCGCGCGCCAGTCACTCGCGAGAATCGGGAACGACCAGCAGGCACGAAGCCCCGCACGTGCGGCGAGTTCTCGACGCTCGCCCCACCGCTCGTCTTTCGCGAGATCCGGCGTGAACATCGGCGCACGCCGCGCATTCGGCGAACCGCAAAGCCCGCGCAATTCGCTCGTCGGCACCGACTCGAGCGCACGCACGAAGTGTCGATCGATGTGCGGCCCCGCAGACATCTGCACGTGCAATTCGTCGGGTGCGAACAGCCACACCGACGCGCGCGCCCCTGCCAGCATCGGCTCGATTTCCGACACCAGCCGCGACAGCGTCTGCGTGAGCGAAGCGCCCGATGCAACCTGTTCGAGCACCAGCTGCTCGGCCTCGTACATTGCCCGCGCACGGGCCTGCGACGTGATGTCTTCGAACGCCACGCCGATGTCGTTGCTCGTGAGCGGGAAGGCCTTGATGTTGAACGTTCGCTTGTGGCCGTCGGCGGATACGACCTCGTACGCAGGAATCTCCGACGCGGCGTTGTTCGCCGAAACGCGGTTCACGAGTGATACGAGCGAGCGATCGCTGTCGGGGAACACCTTGGCGAACGGCGCCTCGACGAGCGAAGTGAGATCGATTCCCAGTGTGGTCGACGCGGCCGGGTTTGCGGCCTTGAGTGTGAGCGCAGCTGCGTCGCCCTTCGCCGCGCGTTCCCACACCGTCAGACCGATCTGCATCGAAGCGACGACGTTCGCGTAGAGCCGGATCAACTCGTCGCGCCGCCGCGCGTCCGTCACGTCGTGCACCGTGCCGACGAGACCGATGCATTCGCCGGTGTCCGAGAAGACCGGGGTAGCGGACACCTCGCCGTACTTCACCCCGGACGGATACTCCGTCACCTCCTCCCATTGGACGGTGCGTCGGCGCTCGATCGCCTCGCGATAATGCCCCATCACGATCGACAGCGACGGCTCGGGGATCACGTCTTCGACCAGCTTGCCGACGACGTCCGCGCGCGTCAGTCCGGTG
This sequence comes from uncultured Myxococcales bacterium, assembly GCA_966212315.1. Taxonomy (GTDB): domain Bacteria; phylum Myxococcota_A; class Polyangia; order Polyangiales; genus CBIHQZ01. The sequence continues at coordinate 4,359 of CBIHQZ010000542.1, read as the reverse complement.
GCACGGGTGAACGAGTCGTTGATGTCCACGAAACGGAAACGTCCGCCGTCGACCGAGAGATACAGAATCACGTCGGTGACGTTCGAATAGATCAACGACCGCACGCGCTCGGCGGCGCGCGAATCCTCTCGTTCGCGCCGTTCGATCGCAATGCGCGCCGCTCGCTGGAGTGCTGCGCGAAACGCCTCGGTGCCATGCGCGACGAGCGATACGCGGGTGCCGTAACGATGCGCGAACATCGCGGCTTCCTCGGTGTACTCGTCGACAAGGAGCACCACGCTCGCGCCGCGGGTCATCGATTCGATCGCATCGAACGCAGTGTCGATCTCCGGCGTCGATGGCGAGTACACGGCCACCAAGACGTCCCATACGCTGCCAACCGCGATCTCCTCGGCCGCCGCATTGAAGTCGAGAAAACGAATCTGCCAGCCCGGCGACCCGATCTGCTCCAACAAAGCGCTCGCGCGTCGTGCCCGCTCGGGCGACGTCGCGGCGACCAGCACGCGAAGAGATGTGTCCACGTCGCGAGCGTATCAATCCTCGCAACGCGGCGCGCCGCACTACATGCCGTCAGCGTACCCGCGACGAGAGAAGGTCACGTCGCTGCGATCGCGGTCGTACATGATCATCTGCCGCCACGATCCGCGCCCGTCGTCACCGAGTGCGAGCAGCATCGTGCGATCGGCGCCGTCGCTCAGGGTTGCGATGCTCCACCCCACCGGTTCGATGGCGAGCACTCGCGCGGCGCCATTCTCCGGTGCACCGATCGCCAACACGCACGCGCGCGAGTCGCCCTGCCCTCGACACGCGACCCACACCCACAGTTCGCGGCCGTCGACCGGCGACCATCGATACACCCGCGGAACCGACACCGCGCCCATCTCCGGCGTTCCGACCCGCGTGGCGACAGACTCCCCCAGTCGAGCTGTGTCCGCGCCGCTCAACACGCCGAACACGCGCGGACCATTCTGCGGGCCACCCGCCGCCATCACACACCCGCTCGCGATCGCGAGCGACACGGGACGCAACGACATGGCGCGAAGAATGAAACGTGCGCGTCACCACGGCAATTCCCGCGTATCGGAGCGGGACCGCAAGTGCGCCGAAGTTGACCCGATGCGTTGCATCGAATAACGGTCACCAGCGATGAAAGCGGGTCGGCTCCTCGGATTGTCCGGTGCGTTCGCCGTCGTCGGCGGCGCTATCGGCTTCCTGTTGCTCCCCGAGCGTGCGCCCGAAGCCGCTGCGCTCACGAACGTTCGCATCCTCGGTCGCGCTGTGGACCCGGGTCACGATCCGCATGCCACCGCGGTCAACGTCGCGCGCGCGTATCTGCACGAGCACCTGCGCATCAGCGGCCCGGTCATCGTGCGCGAGCAGACCGGCGACACGTTCCGCGAGCACGAGGAAACCCGCACCGTCGACGTCACGCGCGAAATGCTCGGCGCCCGCGTCGATGTTCCGCTCCTCGCGCATCTGCTCCAGGCCGCCGGTGATCCGACCAGCCCGCTGCGCCGGCATCACGTCGCGATCGCTCCCAACGAGCCCGTCGATCTTCCCCTTCCGGTGCATCTGGACACATCGGTTGCCACCCCGTTGTTGATGCAACTCAAGGAAGAGGTCGATCACGCGCCGGTCGACGCCCGCTACGACGCCGAAGCGCATCGCATGCTCCCCGAGCAGGCCGGGCGCTACGTCGATCTCTACGCCACGCTCGCGCACATCGACGAAGCCCTCGCACGCGGCACGGCCGATGTTCGCGTCGTTCTCTCGACGATCCCCGCGCGTCTTCGCGCACAGCAACTCGCGAACATGGATCTCGACGAGGTCGTCGGGTGGTTCGAGACGAACTACAACGCCGACGAAAGCCATCGCGACCGCACGTACAACCTCCATCTCGCCGCGAGCCGGATCAACGGTTACGTCTGGATGCCCGGCGAGGAACTCGATTTCAACGACATCGTCGGCGACCGCTCCGAAGCCAACGGTTTCCGCATGGCGACCGTGATCTCCGCGGGCGAACTGATCGACGGCGTCGGCGGCGGCACCTGTCAGATCGCCGGCACGCTCCACGCGGCGTCGTTCTTCGCCGGCATGGAGATGATCGAGCGCCACCCGCACACGCGGCCATCGGGCTATATCAAGATGGGTCTCGACGCGACCGTCGTGTATCCCGCGCTCGATCTGCGCATGCGGAACACCCTCCCCTTCCCCGTCGTGATCCACACGCAGCTCGGGCAGGGACTCGCGCGCATCGAACTGCTCGGCGCGAGTCGATCGCGCGCCGTGACGTTCACACGCAAGATCATGCACATCGATCGCTTCGAAGAGCGCGATCAGCCGGATCCGAATCTCCCGGCCGGTGTGCGGGTGCTCACGCAGCGCGGGATTCCGGGCTTTCGCGTGCGTCGGTATCGCATCGTGCGTGAAGGCGATCAGGCCGTGCGCGAACGCTGGGAAGACGCGTATCCGCCGACCGTCCAGATCTGGCACGTGGGCGTCGGTGGTGGCACGGGCCGCACGCCGAACCAGGACGATCATCCCGAGTACACGGCCGACCAGTACATGGCGACGACGCAGTCGCCGGGCGAGACCCGCATGCTCGAAGTGCGTCGACCGGGAACGACAGGAACGCCTGGATGGATGGTGCGCGAAGGACTGATGCGCCCGCTTCCGGCAAGCGTCGAGGAACAGATGGCGGCTGCGCGCCAGGCGCATCGCGATCGCGTACAGCAGAGCATTCAACGCGCGGGCACGCCGGGAGCGCGACGGTGACCGAGCCCTCCGTCGCGGGACGTCTCGCGGGGCGCGAGATCGTTCTCGTCGTGTCGGGCGGGATCAGTGCGTACAAGAGCGCGATCGTCGCGCGCGAGTTGATGCGCATGGGCGCGAACGTCGAAACGGTGCTCACGCCGGCAGCGCAACGATTCATCGGCGGCGTCACGTTCGCGGGCATCACGGGGCGCCCCGCCCGCACGGAACTCTGGGATCCATCGTTCGCGGGTGAACTCCACATCGAGCTGACTCGCCGCGCGAGCGCGATAGTCGTCGCGCCTGCCACCGCGGACTTCATGGCGCGCGTCGCGCACGGGCTCGCCGACGATCTCGCGACAACCGTGATGCTCGCAGCGAACTGTCCCGTCGTGATGGCGCCCGCGATGCACGCGCGCATGTGGGATCAGCCCGCGACGCGCGCGAACGTGCAGTCTCTTCGTGATCGCGGCGTGTCGTTCGTCGGGCCCGTCGTCGGGCCGCTCGCGAGTGGCGACGTTGCGATGGGACGCATGGCGGAGCCCGAGGCCATCGCGCTCGGCGTTGCAGATCGAGTCCGCGGCGATCTTGCTGGGGTTCGAGTGCTCGTCACCGCGGGTCCGACGCATGAGGCGATCGATCCGGTACGATTCGTGGGCAACCGATCGAGCGGGAAGATGGGCGTCGCGATCGCGGCGCGCGCGCAGGCTCGCGGTGCAATCGTCACGCTTGTTCACGGTCCGATGACTACGCAGCCACCGCCCGGTGTTGCACGCGTGGCCGTCCGCAGCGCGCGAGAGATGCGCGATGCCGTCGTGCCCGTGATGAACGACTTCGACGTCGTGATCATGGCCGCCGCCGTCGCGGACTACCGCCCCGAGACCGTCGCACCCGAGAAGATCAAGAAGAGCGACGACGCGATGGTGGTCCGGATGGTTCGCAACCCCGACATCCTCGCGGAACTCGGTGCGACGCGCGCGAAGAACCCGCGCCCCGTGCTGGTAGGTTTCGCGGTGGAGACGGGAGATCTCGTGAAATACGCGCGCGACAAGCTCACGCGCAAAGGCTGCGACCTCGTGGTGGCGAACCTCGCCGAACATGGATTCGAGGGCGACGACAACGTGGTCACCCTCGTTCGTCGTGACGCCGCGGAAGAACTCGGGAGACTTCCGAAGCGCGAGGTCGCCGACCGCATCCTCGAGTCGATCCGCGTTCTCTTGTCGTAATCGCCGGGCCTTCGTACAACCGCGACGTGACAAGCGCGAACGATCGCCTCATTCGCTTCCCCGCCACGACGCTCAGCAAGATGCTCACGCACGAGGAAGTCTCGTCGGTGGAGCTGACGCGAGCGGTGCTCGAACGCATCGACGCCGTCGACGGACGCGTCCGTGCGTTCACGACGGTGCTCCGCGAGCGTGCCCTCGCCGACGCTGCGCGCGCCGACGAAGAACGTCGCAAAGGGCGTTCACGCGGGCCGCTCCACGGGTTGCCCGTGAGCGTAAAGGAAAGCATCGAGATGGCGGGACACGCCTCGACGCTCGGTGTGTCCGCACGCGCATCGAAGATTGCCACAAACGACGCGGTGCTCGTTCGCATGCTGCGCGAAGC
>CBIHQZ010000541.1:0-5379 GCA_966212315.1 uncultured Myxococcales bacterium | reverse complement strand
TCGACTCGACGCGCTGCTCGAAGGCGACACGAATCGCATGCTCGTCGGCGACGCGCTCACGATCGCGGACATCACCGCGGCTTCGCTGTTCGGCCCGCTGCTCACGCCGGAGCGGTCACCGTGGGCGTGGATGAAGAACGACGTGCCGCGCGATGCCGCGGCGTTGCGCGCGGAACTCGCGGCGCGTCCCGCCGGCCGATGGATCGCGGAGCGGTATCGCCTGGATCGGTGAGGGGGAAGAGCGCGGTCGGCAGTCAGAGTCGGATGGGGGGAAAGGGCTGCGCCAGTCGGGGCGCGTTCTGCACGACTCGCGTCGCTAGCGGCACATGCCCTGGCGGCACTGCTGGCCGCGCGTGCATACCGTTCCGCATGCGCCGCAGTTGTTCGGATCGAACTGCGTCGACGTGCATCCCGAGGGACACAGCATCGCGCCGAATCCGCAGGTGCACGCGCCCGCGGTGCACTGCGCGAGGTTCGGGCACATCGTTCCGCACGCGCCGCAGTTGTTGCGATCGGTCATCGTGTTCGCACAGGTCGTTCCGCACATCATCGTGCCCGTCGGACAAGCCGCCACGCAGTTGCCGGCGTTGCAGAACTGACCCGCCGCACACGCGTTGCCGCAGCGACCGCAGTTCATCGCGTCGGTCCGCGTGTTGACGCAGCTCGAACCGCACATCATCTCGCCGCCGCCGCACTGGCAGCGACCGAAGTTGCACATCGCGCCGCCGGCGCAGACGTTGCCGCACGCGCCGCAATTCGCCGGGTCGATCTGCGTGATCGTGCAACCGCCGCTGCACATCACTTCGCCTTGATTGCACATCGCCGCGCACGCCCCGCGTGAGCAGACCTGCCCGGCGGGACACACGGTGCCGCACGCGCCGCAGTTGTTCGGATCCGTGATCGTCGTGACGCACACGCCCGCGCACATCATCTGCCCGATGCCGCATGCCCCGCCGCACGTGCCGCGGTTGCACACCTGACCGGCCGCGCACGCGGTGCCGCACGCGCCGCAGTTCGCATTGCTCGAGAGCAGATCGACGCACGCGGTACCGCACATCATCTGGCCGGGCGGGCACGTCGGCGCGCCGCTGCATGTGCCGTTCGAACACGTCGTGCGCGGCGCACACGCGTTGCCGCACGAGCCGCAGTGGTTCGAGTCGGTGTTCAGGTTCACGCACGCGGCGCCGCACATGGTCTCGGCGGGACCGCACGTGGGCGCGCTGCACGCGCCGGCGTTGCACGCGTTGCCCGCGGGACACGCCGTCGCGCACGTGCCGCAATGGTTCGGGTCGTTGGCGATGTCGACGCACGCGCCGTTGCAGTTGGTGAGACCGGGTGCGCACGTCGTCCCGCACACGCCTGCGCTGCAGACCTGTCCGGTCGCGCAGGCGGTGGTACAGCCCCCGCAGGACATCGGGTCGCTCGTGATGTCCACGCAACGCGCGCCGCACATCGTCTGGCCGTTCGGGCAGCCCGTGCCGGTGTCGTTGCCCGGGAGGATCGTGTCGCTCCCGATCGGCGAGTCGTTCTGCACGACGTCGGTGCCGGTCGCGTCGATGTTGGTCGAATCGGTGCGAACGACGTCGCCCGCTTCCGACGTGCTGCCGTCGCGATTTGCCACCGTGCTGCTGCATCCCGCGAGCGCGAGAACGCAGAACGTCCATCCGAGCCAAGTTAGTCTTCGCATCGTCTCCCTCGTGCGAGGCCCTGGATTGAACGGCGCCTCGCGCCCGATGTTGCCATTGGCCCCAGCGCGAGGGAACGAATCGGTTAATCGATCGAGTACACCGAAATCTCGATCGCGCGCGGTCCGGTGCGGTCCGCCGGCGGCGACAGTACGCGAACAAACGGGTTTTCCACGGCCCCACCGCGCATCCATCCGAACGTTCGCGCGAGAGCGGAGTAATCCACGTCGACGAACACAACCCATCGGACGTTCCGGTTTCGCAACGCGGCCACCGCGCGAGTCGCGTCGCCCGAACGCACTTCGGGAAGCGCCCACTGGTTCACGAAGCGATCGCTCGGAAGCCCGCTCAGCATTCGCACGGTCGGTTCGTCGCAATAGATGCTGCCCTCACGCGCACGCACGAACGTCGCGGCGTCGCGCCGGAGCGCGATCCAGGGTCGCACCCACGTCGCGAGGAAGTGCACTTGGAACGCGACGACCGCGACCGACTCGAGCGCGATGACGGCCGCGATCTGTTTCGCACGGCGCGCATCGATGGACGCGAGCGCGAGTCCCGCCATGGCCGTGAGCGGCATGCCGAACGGAACGTAGTAGCGGCGCCATCCGACTTGTCTTCGCGCGAGCCACAACGTGAACAGAAACGCGAACACGCTGCCGACGGCCGCGAGCACCACGCGTGTGTCGCGGGTGCGAATGCGTGCGAAGCCGACAATCGCGCAAAGCGTGACGACGACGCCGTTGACCGCCGCGATGTACCCCAGGTGCCGCGCGATCGCGACGGGTCCGCGCGCGCTCCATGCGGGGCCGCGAAACGCGAGGAACGTGCGGACGTCATGCGCGCCCACGTGTTGGAAGTGCATCGCATCACCGGTGACCGCGCGATTGATGGCGAGCCATGCGAGCGGCGGGACGGCGAGAACGACGCACGCGATGACGAACGTTCCGACACGCGCGCGTCGTTGCGCGAGCGCGAGCAGCGGGAAGACTCCGACGAGGAGCCACCCTTCGAAGCGAGTCCACACGGCCGGTGCGAGAGCGAACGCGGCGACGATGAACCAGCGATTGTCACGCTCGGCGCGAACGAGTGCGTAGATCGCGGCGACGATCCAGAACGCATAGAACGTCTCGGTCATGCCGAAGCTTGAATAGAGCGTGTGCCACGGCGCGAGTGCAGCCAGTGCCCACGCGATGAACGCCGCGCGGCGCGGGTCGATCTTCGCGGGCGCCGTTTCGGCGAGACGGTGCGCGAGCGCGAACACGATCGCGGGTGAGAGTCCGCCGAAGATCGCGGCCACGACTTTCGGCACGTAATAGGGCGCGTCGATGACGCGTTCGATCGCGGCGCACAACAGCTGCCACGCGGGGAGCCACACCGCGACGCCGAGGAGCGAGCGCAGCGAAACCGCACCGTGGGCCATGTCGTTCGAGAGACGCTGCGTGATCAGGTCGCGTGCCCACGCGTCGTCTTCGAAGTCGTCGACGACGAACACGAGTGCGAGCCGCAGGAGCAGCGGTGCGAGGACGACGAGCGCGAGCGTGAGTCGCGGGCGGGTGAAAAAGCGCGGTGGGTCCACGGTCGGGGCGTGGCGCGAGAATCAGGCAAGAAGCGCGTTCTGCGCGCAGGAAATCAGCGAATCGGACGGGCGGTGTGCTCTTTGCCGTCGTAGCGGAGCAGCGTCGGTCGCCCTTCGACCACCGTGGAGAGCGCGGTGGGTCGACGCCACACGCGCATCAACGAACGCAGCGTCTCGCGCGCCTTCTCGAGATCGAGGTCGACGCCCTGGTGATCGTGCGCGAGCAACAGCTCGGCCCGGTTGTCGAGATTCGCGTCTTCCACCGCGATGAACGGATTGCCGAAGTTCGTGAGCTGGAAGAGCAGCTTGTCCTTGATGGCCTTGAACTCGCGCGTGTCGATCTCGAAGCGGTCGTTACGATTCGACCAGCTGTACGCATACATCTTCTGTTCGACCGCGAACTCCGGCGTGAAGAACTCGTCGATGAACGTGACGTCGGTGTGGAGCGCGCGCACTTCGAAGATCTTCTTGCGACCGAGATCGAGGCGCAGATCCCAGTTCTTGCGCGTCTCGAGATCGTCACAGTCTTCCCAGTCCTTGCCGAACTGGCCTTTGTTCCAGCGCTCCTCGATGTGGCGATACAGCTCGACCCCGAGCTTGTACGGATTGAGCTTCCCGCCGCCGCCGGCGAGTACCGATGCGCAGCGATCCGCGTAGTCCACCACTTCGTTTCCGTCGCACGCGTACTCGGTCATCACGCGCGAGTGCCAGTAGGTGGCCCACCCTTCGTTCATGATCTTCGTCTGCGCTTGCGGCCAGAAGTAGTAGGCCTCCTCGCGCACGATCTCGAGGATGTCCCGCTCCCAGCGCTCGAGCGGCGCGTGGTCGATCAGGAACTTCAACACGTCGCGTTCGGAACGCTCGGGGAACTTCTTCGCGCGCTCGCGCTCGGCCTCGATCTTCTTCTTCTGCGCGTCGATGTACTCCTCGGGATTCACGAACGGCTGCATGTAGTCCTTCGCGCGCAGACGCGGGACCTCGACCGCTTCGGGTTCTTCGGGGACGATCGCTTTCGAGCGGCCTTCGAGCATGCGACCGGGCGGATCGATCAGGTTCTCGAGGCAGAGGCACACGTCGACGAACTCTTCGACCGCGTTCACGCCGTGGCGTTCGATGATCTTGCGAATGCGCGCCGCGTGGTTGGCGAACGCGTCGATCCACTTGCGCGACGGCAGCCGATCCTTGCGCGACACGACGAGGTCTTCGACGTTGCTCGGCGGGCGGCGATCCTGGTCCGTGATCTTGAATGCGAAGTTGTTCTTGAAGAAGTCGTTGTGCCCGCACACGTGGGACATCACGAGCTTCTGATCGACGAGCGAGTTCCCTTCGAGCAGGTACGCCACGCAGGGGTTGTTGTTGATGACCATCTCGTAGATGCGCGAGAGGCCCCACTCACCGGTCTTCTTCAATCGCTCGTACGACATGCCCCAGCGCCAGTGCGGGTAGCGCGTCGGGAAGCCGCCGTACGCGGCAACTTCGTTCATCTCGTCGAACGAGAGCACTTCGAACACTTGCGGGAAGAAATCCAGACCGACCTTCCGCGCGTGGCTCTCGATCTTTTCCTGCCACTCGCGAAGGTACCCGGGCAACTCGCGACGCGATCCGTAGTTCATTACTTGCCCTTCCCGAGAAACGCCTTGATCGAATCGACGATCGCGTCCTTGTCGCGGATCTCGCTGGTGATCACTCGCTCGTCGGTGCCGAGGTGTTCGCGCACGTCCTTGATGAACTGCCCCGAGCCGTACGGGCTCTCGACCTGGCCGTAACAGAACACGTTCACCGTCGGGAGGATCTTGTTCTTCAAGATCTCGATGCACGCGAGCGTGTCGTCGACCGACCAGTTGTCACCGTCGGAGAAGTGAAACGGATAGATGTTCCATTCGTCGGCGGGATAGCGCTTCTCGATGACTTCGGCGCACAGCTTGTACGCACTCGAGATCATCGTGCCGCCCGACTCGCGCGTGCGGAAGAACGTGTCGCGATCGACCTCGCGCGCGACCGCGTCGTGGATGATGTAGACCGAGTCGATGCCCTTGTCTTGCGAGCGGAGCCACGTATCGATCCAGAAGGACTCGATGCGCACGATCTCCTTCTGCTCGTCACCCATCGAGCCCGACA
>CBIHQZ010000540.1:0-5381 GCA_966212315.1 uncultured Myxococcales bacterium | reverse complement strand
CGGCGTGGTCGCGTGGTCGAAGCGACGCGCACAGCCGCCCGTTCCGGTGGTGATCGATCGCGATGCGGCGACCGCGCAGAACGATGCAACTGTCGACGCTGCGCACGCCGACGGCGCGACGTACGCGGACGGTGGCAGTCGCGCCGACCAGGGCGAGATCCATCCGAACTGGCCTCGCGCGCAAGCGGCCTTGCTGCAGGGACTCGATCGCGCCGCGCATCGTGATCTCGAGGGTGCGCTGCACGGACTCGAGACGGCACAGGATCTCATCGGCCCGACCTCCATCAAGCTCCACGATCTGCGCGAACAGACCGGCGCCCTCGGTGTTGCGGCCGTGCGTGCCGATCTCGCCGCGAACCGCTGCACCGCCGCGCAGGCGAAAGAGCGCCGACTCCGACGAGTGGGCGCCGAGGGCGATTCGTATCGCCTCTTCGGCCGGCGCTGCGCCGCCCCCTGACGCGCCTCGACTCGTTCACCGTCGCCGAGTCCACCATTCCAGTTTTCTTTCCCCGCTCGTCACGCCACACTGCGCCGCATGTCCGTCGCAACGGCGAGCGCGCGATGGCTCGCGATCGCATGCGTGTCGCTGAGCGTATTCAGCGGATGCCAACTCGCCGCACGCGTTCGTGATTGCAACTCCGACGACGATTGCGCGGCCGGCACGGTCTGCAACGACACGCGCCACTTCTGCCAGCACGACACGCCCGAGCTGTGCGACGGCCGCGAACTCGACGACGACCACGATGGCATCTCCGATGCGCGTGAGACCTTCGGCGCCTGCCGCCTGCTCGCGTCCGGGTCGATGACATGTCGTGACGGCGAGCGGCGGTGCAGCGCGAACGGCGCGGTGTGCGAAGCCATCGCCCGCGCTGCGACCGACACGTGTTCGAACGGGATCGATGACGATTGCAACGGCGTGACCGACGACGGCGCCGACTGCATGGCGAGCTACCCGGTCATCACACCGACAGCTCCTCTCGCGATCGGCAGCAACGATCCGAACTTCGGCGAAGGCGACGACACCCCGCAGCACGACGTCTGTCTCGATGCGTTCCGACTCGACCGTTACGAGGTCACGGTCGCGGCCTTCGCGCGCTTCCTGAACACCCTTCCTGCCGAGCGCGTTTCGATCGACACGCCCGGCCCGATCAATCCCGTCTCACCGCGCGAGCACTACGCGATGGTCTCCGACGGCGCGGTCGCACTGCCGTACATCCGCCTCGCGCCCGAAGCTTCGCAGCATCTCACCGTGCGGTTCTCTCTCGCGCACGGTTGGGCGCCGACGCGCGCGGAAGACAGCGACCTCCCGGCCCTCAACGTCACCTGGTACGGTGCCGACGCGTACTGCCGCTGGGCTGGAAAGCATCTCCCGACCGAGGCCGAATGGTGGCGTGCGGCGCGCGGTCCCGACGGTCGCGCGAGCTATCCGTGGGGTTCCACCGCGCCCGATTGCGCCCGCGCAAACATCGGCGCCGACGGAGGGTGCGGCGGCCAACCGCTCGCGGTCGACTCGCTCCGACCGAGCGGGAATCCCGAAGGTGTGCTCCACTTGTACGGGAACGCCCAAGAGTGGATGTTCGACTGGTTGAACGAGACGGCCGATCGGATGCGGAACAACTACTACCAGGACAGCCCCGTGAACGGCTGGTGCGCAGCGTATCCCTCCGGTCCGCTCGGTCCCGATGCGGGCTCGCCCGTCGCGTCCACGGGTGACGCGGGTCTCGAGTGCCTGCGTTGTCGCTTCGCGCGCGGACGCTCGTACGCGAGCACCGATGCGCGCCCCGGCGTGCGCAGTCGATTCGATGCAGACCGGGGCAACGACACGACAGGATTCCGATGCGCCACGGGCGGAGCGATGCGGTGAAGCGCGGTACGAAACACATTCTTCCGATGCTCGCCTTCGCGGCGATCACGACCCTCGGATCCAACGCGCACGCGCAATCGACCAACCGTCGCTTCCAGCGCTACATGAACGACGCCGTCGCCGCCTATCAAGCCGGCAACGCCGACGCCGCGATCGAAGCGCTCCAGCACGCGTACGAGATCCGCCAGGTGCCGCTGATCCTGTTCAACATCGCGCGCGCCCACGAGCAGTCGGGACGTCTGGCGAGCGCGATCGAGTACTACGACCGATTCCTCGCGACGAACCCCGAGCCGAGTCAGGCACAGACCGCCCATGACGCTCGCGTGGCCGCGCAAGCCGCACTCGACGCGCGCAATCGACCGGGTGGAAACACCAACACCGCGCAGAACGGCGGCAACACGAACAGCAGTACCGGCGGATCGTCGTCGGCAGCGCCAGGTCCCACGCCGCATCCGGTCGAGACGCACCCGCGACGCTTCACCGCCGTTCACGGCGCACTCCTCGGTGGGGGCGCGGCATTCGCGATCGCGGGCGGCGTGCTCGGCGGACTCGCGCTCTCGACGTCGAATCAGTTCGCGAACACCACCGACCCCGCGATGCGCGCAGCGTTGCAAGACCGCGGCGACGGGTTCGCGTGGGGCGCGGACATCGGCATCGGACTCGGCATCGCGGCGATCGCGACCGGCGCGATTCTGTATTTCATCCAGGACACGCACGGACACGAAGAGCGCCCGCGCAGCGTGCTCGCCCGCGAGGACGCGCGTTGATGAACGCCAAAGCGACCGATCCCATGGCCGGCATCCCGGACCTCGGTGACGGGCGCTTTCAATTGCTCGAACGAATCGGCGCAGGCGGCATGGGCACCGTCTACCGCGCGATCCAGAAGTCGGTCGGACGCTCGGTCGCGATCAAAGTGCTCGCGCCGCAGCAGGCTGCCAACGCATCGGGTGTCGCGCGTTTCGTTCGCGAGGCAAACGTCATCTCGCGACTCGCGCATCCGAACATTGTTTCGGTCATCGACTTCGGTCGCGATCGCGCGGGCAATTTGTTGCTGGTGATGGAGTTGCTCGACGGCGAGCCGCTTCGTCAGACCATCCGTCGCTCGAAGCGCCTGCCCGTGTCGCGCGCGATCTCCGTTGCGACGCAGGTGCTCAACGCGCTGCGTGTCGCGCACGGCGCGGGGATCATTCATCGCGATCTGAAACCCGAGAACATCTTCGTCTCGCGTTTCGACGGCAACGACCTGGTGAAGGTGCTCGACTTCGGCGTCGCGAAGCTGGTGTCGAACGACGTCGGCGACGAGACGACCGCGGGCTCGCTCGTCGGCACGCTGCGCTACATGGCACCCGAACAGATCGCCGGCGATCCGCCCGACGTGCGCGTCGATCTGCATGCGGTCGGCGTGGTGCTCTACGAGCTACTCACCGGCACGCTCCCGTACGACTCGAAAGAGCGACTGCAGTTGCTGCGCGCGATTCTCAACGACCCGCCCATTCCGCTCAGCGTTCGCGCCCCTGATCTTCCGCGTGAGTTGTGCGACGTGGTGATGCGCGCGATCGCGAAGACTCCGAGCGACCGCTATCAATCCGCCGACGAGTTCCGCACCGCCATCGCGCCGTTCGCGAATCTCGGCGTCGTTGCGGGCGGGCCGGTGACCGCCGTCGATCTGCCGGCCATCGAATCGTCACCCGATGCCGCCACGAAAGCCGGTCGGATGACCGGGCCGCGTCCGATGCTCGATCCGCCGTCGGCCTCGGGCTCGGGCATTCGCGCCGCGACCCCGGCTTTCTCGCCGCTCCCCGGTCACGACACGCTGCCGGGCCGCATGGACCTCACGACCAACGCAGGGCTCACCAGCGACTCGCGCCGTATCGAAGCGCCGCGACGCGCATCGAGCATGTGGATCTACGCGGGCGTCGTGGTCGGGATCGTCGCGATCGGATCGTCGGCCGGATTGTTCCTCGGTCGTCGCCACGTCGAGCAACCCGCGACCAACACCAATCCCGCACCCGTTACAGGAACGAACAATGGCAGCGGCGGCGTCATCGCGAATCCGCCGCCGCCGGTGACGGCTACTTCGATCGTCTTGCGCACCAATCCGCCGGGCGCATCGGCCATCGACACCGCCACCGGCACCGTCCTCTGCACGACGACGCCGTGTGCGGTCAGCGTGCTGCCGGGACAGCCGCGTCGCGTGTCGCTCTCGCTCGGAACGAGCACGATGCAGGCATTGCTCGAACCGGGGATCTCGCCGGTAACCGTCGATCTCCAAGCGCCGACAGCGGCGACGGGCACGCAGCAGACCGAACCGACCTCGCCCGAGACGCAGCCGGGCAGCAGCGACACGAACACGCATCGTCGTCACACGCCTCGCAGTGGTTCGCACGGCAACGTGCAGATGTTCGATTCGCCGCCCGTGCAGATGTTCGGAGCGCACTGACCGAACATGGCTCGGCGTCCGAGGAACGATTCCAAACCGTCGCACGGCGGTCCGCCCGCGCGCGATGGTGGTCGACGCGGTGGACGCGGTTCGGCGAGCCCGAGCGGGCGCAGCGCGAAGCCCGAGTCGCGCGACCGTCGCGGCACCGCCGTGCGTGATGGCGCGCCTGCCGCGAAGCCCGATTCGCGCGATCGACGCGGTCCCGCGGTGCGTGACGGCGCACCTGCCGCGCGGCCCGATTCTCGTGACCGACACGGAACTCCCGCACGCGGCCCGGCCCGCGACGCGCGTCCTTCGCGAGACACACACGGCGCGCCCGCACGCGGCGAACGAAGCGGCCCGCCCGCTGCGCGCGAGCGTTCGCGCGGAAAACCGGTTCTCGCTTCGGAACCCGTAGCACACGGCTCGTTGCCGGTGGCGGGTGAGTTCGCGTGGACGTGCCGGGAGTCCTTCGAGAACGATCTCGGAACCGAGCTGCGAACGCTCGGTGTCTCACCGCGCATCGTCGCCGAGTCGCTGGTCGCGAGCACGAAGCTCCCCGCCAAACGCGATGATCGCTACGAGGTCACCTTCGCCCGGCAGATGCTCCCGGTGCAGCAGGTCGTGCGCGCGACGAACGCGAGCGACCTCGATGCCCGCGTCGCGACGGCGTTGCGCGCGTGCACGCCCGACGGCCCCTGGGCGCTGCACGTGTGGGTGCCCGATGCGACGCGCTCGAATCGCTTCGCGCGCAATGCCGATCTGCTGCAACGCGCAGTCGAGATGCGCGCCGGCGCCGTCGACGCGAAGTGGGCCGATCGCCGCGTTCCGAACGCGATTGCCGCGCGCGATGCCGGTGGTTCGCTCGCGCAGGTGTGTCTCGTCGAACCGAACCTCGCCCTCGTCGGCGCGATGCCCGCGCGCGATGCGGTGTCGCTCCATGCAGGCGGCCGTTCGCGCATGCGCGTGAACGATGCGGCACCGTCACGTGCGGCGATGAAGATGGAAGAAGCCATCGACTGGCTCGGCGTCGGACCCGGCAAGGGCGATGTCTGCGTCGACCTCGGCGCGGCGCCCGGCGGATGGACCTACGTCGTG
>CBIHQZ010000539.1:0-5382 GCA_966212315.1 uncultured Myxococcales bacterium | reverse complement strand
CCCAATGACGAATGAACCGACTGGAAAACCGGTTGCCGGGAACGAAGGCTCGGCCAGCGCGCAAGACGCCGCCCCGGCAACGCGTGGCCTGCCGAACAGCATCCGTGATCCGCGATACTTCCCCCGCGCGAACGTGTCCCTCAGCGCCAGCGCGCGGCTGGAAGATCGTCAGGAAGAAACCTGGCGGCTGGTGAACGTCTCGGAGGGAGGCGCATCGCTGTGTGTCGATCGCCTGCCGCCAAGTGGAGCGCGCGTCGAGATCGCGTTCACGCTCCCGGGTGAATCACGCGTCGCCGCAGTCGCAACCGTCGTGTGGGCGGAGTCGCGGCCGACCGGCGACGTCGGTATTCAGTTCGCGGAGATCTCCGAAGAGTCGCTCGTCGCGATCCGTGCGTTCGTCGAAACGCACGAGCCGATGGCGTGGGACCAGTCGTCGGAACTGCCGCGCGAGATCGCCGTTCGATTCGTTCCGCTCGTTCGGCGCCAGGCGTACGCGCTCTCGCGACGAACCGGCGGACGCTTCGCGCCGGAGGATCTCGTCGGCGTCGGTTTCCTCGCGCTCGTCGAGGCGAACGCGCGTTTCGATTCGACACTCGGTGTTCCATTCGAGGCCTTCGCCTTGATCCGTATTCGCGGCGCGATGCTCGACGAACTTCGCCGCGTCGATCCGCTGTCGCGATCCGCTCGTCGCTTCAAGCGTTCGCTGGACGGCGCGACCGCTCGACTGTCGAGCCGATTCCGTCGGCAACCCTCGGAGCAGGAACTCGCGGCCGAACTCGAGATGACGCTCGATGACTATCGTGCGTCTCTCGACGCCGTCGGCGTCGACACCGTGGAGTTGGACGGAGGATCCACCGCCGACGGGGAATCGGCGCCGAGTCTCCAGCTGGCTGACGCGTCCGCTTCGCCGGAAGACGACGCGGTCGAATCGCAGTCGGCCCAGCGCGTCGAGCGGGCGGTACAGGCTCTGCCGCCGCGACTGCGCGAAGTGCTCGACATGTATTTCGGCGAGAACCGCACCATGCGCGACATCGGCACGGTGCTCGGCGTCACCGAAGCCCGCATCTCGCAGCTGGTCTCGCAGGCGATCGGACGAGTCCGAGAACAAGTCGCCGATCCGCTCGACGCGAATGAGCCGAACCGAGGCCGAGCGGGCGCTGCCACGGGTCGCCGCCGCGCGGTTCCGACGTCGACCAAGCGCTGATCCGCGTGCTCCCCCGCCTCGCAGCCCGTCGCCGGGTGCGCTCTCGAAAACCAGCCCCCGACCCGGTCGACCAGCCCCCCGAGCCGTTCGCAAAAATCGACGCTTAAGTTCGCAGGCGGATTCCCGATGGAGAGGAGGACGGCCGGTAACCGCTGAACGCGCTGTACCGGCCAGTCGTCACTCTGCCACCGGAGAGGTCCGCTCCATGCTGTTTTCTATTGTCCGCCGTCCCCTCACGCTCGCGCTCCTCGTCGGCGCGCTGACTGGCTGTGGCTCCGTCGCCGTCACCACCGATTCCGACGCCGGCGCGAACGCCGCACACGACCCGTCTTCGCAATTCGCCAACGCGCGTCCGCGTTCGTCGGTCGACTTGATCCTCTCCGGCGCGAGCAATCTCGAGATCGCGCCGTCCGACGGCGACGCGGCGACGGACACCGACGCGGCAATCGACCAGGATGCGGCGATTCCGACCGCCGATGGCTCGACGGATCCTGACGCGATGGCTCCCGTGGACGTGAGCGAAGTGGATGCCGGCGACACCGACGCAGCCGATCCCGACGCGGCTGCAGCGACGGACGGATCGACGGGCGATGGAGCAGTCGAGGGATCGTCGCTCGAATGCCCGATCACCTCGGCGTACTGCAACGGTGAGTGCGTCGACATCACGCACGACTCGAACAACTGCGGCGACTGCGGCGTCGTCTGTTCCGAGGGAGCCACCTGCTCCGGCGGTTCCTGCGTCGGCGGCCCCTGCTCGGGTCCGCTCGCCGAGTGCGACAGCGCTTGCGTGAACACCCGCATGGATCCCCTGAACTGCGGTGGTTGCGGAATCGTGTGCGCACCGGGCACGCGCTGCAGTCACGCGGTCTGCGGCACCGAATGCGAGTTCCCGTATGTCTCGTGCGGTGCGCAGTGCGCCGATACGCAGAACGATCCGAACAACTGCGGGGCGTGCGGAAACGTTTGCACCGACGGCGCCGCGTGCCGCAACGGCGCATGCACCAGCGCGCTCCTTCCCACGCCGGGAAGCGCCTGCACCACGGACGCGGACTGCGCGCCGAGCGGCGAGTGTCTTCCGTCGACCTACGGCTGGCCCGGTGGCTACTGCTTCTACCGCGAGTGCTCGAGCGATCTCGACTGCGGCACCTCGGGCCGCTGCCTCTGGCCCGGAACCGGTTACGCCTTCTGCTACGGCGGCTGCGAGACGAACGCCGATTGCCGCGCGGACTACGCGTGCCTCGGCTCGGACTACGGCAACGTCTGCGTGCCGCAGTGCGAGCAGAATCCGACGGCGCTGTGCGGCTCGTATGCATGCGACACGTCCGTCCACTCCTGCACGGGTGAATGCAACAGCGATGCGGACTGCTCACGTGGAAGTGTCTGCGATCTGAACACCGGCGCCTGCAACTGCACCGCTGCGACCAATTGCGGCGAAGGCTTCGGCTGCCGGGTCGATACCGGCAACTGCGGGTGCACGAGCGATTCGGTCTGCGGCGCAGGCCACACGTGTGATCGAGCGACGGGCAACTGCCTCTGATCTGATTCCCTCGAGCGCCGAGCACCCGATCGCACACTGCGGTCGGGTGTTCGGCGTTTTGCCGTTCGCTCGTCGACGACGAGAGTCGTTTCGCCGCTCAGGGCGTCGCAGCAATTGCCCGCTGCGACAGCAGTGCACCGACCTGTTCGATCAGACGGCCGCCCCCGCCCTTGTGAAGAATCGCCTGGGAGCGCGAACTCAATCTCTGCCGCTCTTCCGACGTCAGGTCTTTCACGCTCCACACGATGATCGGAATCTTTGCGTGAGCCGGGTTCGCGCGGAACCGGTCGACGAACTCGAACCCGTCGATCTTCGGCATGAGCAGGTCGAGGATCACGGCAGCAGGCAACTCATCGACGCACCGCGCGAGCGCTGTGCCGGCGTCGGAATCACACACCGAGCGATATCCGAGCTGCGTGAGCGTCGCCTGCATGAGCCGCAGGGAACTCGGATCGTCGTCGACAACGAGGACGGCGCCACGGTCTGCGCTCACACCGGCGCGCGCGAGTGACTCGAGAAGCGCAGTCGGGTCGATGGGCTTCGCGAGATAGTCGTCGACCGCCAGCCCCGCGGCGTTGGCCGGGCTCGCGGCCACGCTGACGATGATCACCGCGAGGTGCGCCTTGGAGTGCGTCCGCCGGATCTCGCGCAACACGTCGAGTCCCGACATATCGGGCAGCAGAAGGTCCAGGGTCACGGCGTCGAAACGTTTGCCGCGAATGCGCTCGAGCGCTTCCTGGCCCGTGCCCGCGACTTCCACCGCGTATCCCGCGGCGGCCAGCGTTCGCACGAGCGTGTCCTGGGCTACCTCGTCGTCCTCGATCACGAGGATGCGCGACGCGTCGCCACGAGAAGACTCGTGCGAGGCGCGGGAGGCACGTACGCCATTGGCGGCCGCATGGCGCGGCAGCACCGCGAAGAACGTGCTCCCCGTGCCGACCACGCTCGTAGCGCCGGTGAACCCGCCCTGCGCTTCCACCAGCCGACGGGTCAGCGCGAGTCCGAGCCCCGTCCCTCCGTGCTTCTTCGACGCACCTTCGTCCAGCTGTTCGAACTCGACGAACAGTCGAGAAAGATCCGACGGCGCGATGCCGACCCCCGTGTCGACGACCTCGACCCGGAACATCGAAGGATCCGCTTCGGTGCGAACGCGAACGGTGACGTCACCGCCCGGCGGCGTGAACTTGATCGCATTCGAGACGTAGTTGAAGAGCACCTGTTTGAAGCGCCCGGGGTCCACGGTCGCATCGCCGATCGAGGGATCGCACTCGACATGCGTCGTGATTTGTTTCTCCGCGGATTGCCCGCGGAGGACCGCCACGACATCGGCGGCAATCGCGGCAACGTCGACTCGTTCGGCGCGAAATTCCATCTTGCCGGCCTCGACCTTCGAGAGATCGAGAATGTCGTTGATGAGCTGCAGGAGGTGTCGGCCACTCGCCAGGATGTCGGAAAGGAACGATGGATAGTCCGGCGAGGTCGAGTCGACGACGCCGTCGTGAAGCAGTTCGGTGAAGCCGATGATCGAGTTGAGCGGCGTCCGGAGTTCGTGGGACATGTTCGCGAGGAACTCGCTCTTCATCCGGTTCGCGGTCTGGATGCGCGCGTTCTCTTCTTCCAGTGCGCGACTGCGGTCCTGGGCAGCCTCGTAGAGTTTGCGCTCCGTGACGTCTTCGAAGCACACCACGCCGCCGCGGATCTCGCCCGTGCCCGAGAGCGGTCCACCGCGGCAGGACAGGATCCGCGGGCCGTCGCGATGCGGGTACGTGACGCGCAACTCGACGTCTTCGAACCTTTCTCCCCGTTGAGCACGTCGCACCGGCAACTGATCGACGGGCACCGGCGTGTCGGTGTCCGCATAGAAGATGTCGCCGGCGGCGGTCGCCGCGCGCTCGCCGACATCGCGGCCGCTGATCTCCTGCGCGGCGCGATTGACGACGATGTATTCGCCCGTGTCGTCGACGACCGCGACACCGTGAGGAATGCTGTCGAGAACGGCGCGAAGAATCGCCGCGGACTTCTCGAGTTCTGCGGCACGCGACTCGGCGATCGAGCGTTGCGCGGCGAGTGCCGACTCTTTTGCGTCGAAGTACGCCGTCGCGATCACGGTGAGACCGCTCTCGAGGAAGTGCTGCATCGCGGCCAGCGCCCGCGAGAGACGTGCCGGATCGTGCGAGAGGTCCTGCACGAGTAGTGGCACGACGATGCCTTGATACATGCGGGCCAGTTCCTGCCAGGCGCCGAAGTCGATCCCGATGCGCGCGTACATCTCGCCTTGGACCCGGAGACTTGCCGCGTACGGCTCCCACTCGCCGTCGAGCAGCGCGGCGCGAGTCAGTGCGTACGATGCGGCGCGTTGCGCTTCGCGGTCTGCGTCCGACATGCCGGCGACGAAGGGACCGAGCGTCGGATGCGACACGATCGCTTCCATCGACCTGGCGAAAACTTCTTCGTAGTGCGCGGTGTACACGCGCCAAAAGTCGGCGCGCGCCGCAAGCTCGGCCGAAGATCCTGCCTCATACGAGAAGTCGTTCATCGCGACCTGAGAACTCCTGCGCCCGCGACGTGTTCGAGAGGCGGGCAACCGGAGCAGTCTGCCGCAGCGAGATGGCACTTCGGGACGTGCTCGTGCACGAGGTTC
>CBIHQZ010000538.1:0-5385 GCA_966212315.1 uncultured Myxococcales bacterium | reverse complement strand
GATCGCACCTTGCGGGGGCAAGGCTTTCAACCGCTCGGGCAGGTCGTTCAGCAGCGCATGCCGAACCGCGGACTCGTGGCCTTCCCGATCACCGCACAGCCCGGGCTCTGCTACTCGGTCTTCGCCGTCGGTGACACCGGCGTTCAAGACGTCGACCTCGAGATCATCTCGCCCTCGGGCGCCAGCGTCGGTCACGATCAGAACCCCGACATCCATCCGAACGTGTCGTTCTGCGCATACGAGCCCGGACTCCACCTCGCGCGCGTCAACGTGTTCTCGGGCTCGGGCAACGTGTACGTCGGCATCTATCAAGGCCCGGC
This sequence comes from uncultured Myxococcales bacterium, assembly GCA_966212315.1. GTDB lineage: Bacteria > Myxococcota_A > Polyangia > Polyangiales > CBIHQZ01. The sequence goes on along the minus strand of CBIHQZ010000538.1, from coordinate 5,065 downwards.
CGGCACCACTGCGAACCTCGCATCCGCGTTCGACGGCGGCGGCGGTGCGGGCGGACCGGCGGCGGCGCCCGTTCCGTCGCAACCCGACCCCGGCACCGGTGCTCGCGTGACGGCGCTCGCGCAACAGATGTCTTCGACCGGGTATCAACCGATCGGGCAGCTCTCGGGCGTGTCGATGCGTTCGGGCGAGACGCAGCGCTGGTCGGCGCAGCTCTTCGCGGGGCAGTGCTACACGTTCGCGGTCTTCGCCGGACCGGGTGTGAGCGACGCAGACCTCTTCGTGCTGCAGCAGGGACGCACCCTCGCGCGCGACACCGCGATGGTGGCCGACGCAGCGGTGCGCGACGTGTGCATCACGCAGACGGGTTCGTACTTCGTCTCGCCGCACATCGCGGGCGGCGCGGGCGTGGTGTGGTTCGCGGCGTACGCGCGCCCGAATCGCGCGGCGGCGCCGACCGGCACGCCGACGCAGGTCACGCAGACCCCCATCGCGATCAACATGCACACCGGCAGCACGGGCGGACTCGATTCGACCTACAACGGCGTGTCGCGCGACTTGCAGCGAGTGGGCTACGCGCCCTTCAGCGAGCCGCTGAATCTTCAACTCAACGAAGGCCAGGACCAGTCGCAGCCGGTGCGCTTCGAAGCGGGCGCTTGCTACGCGGTCGCCGCGGCGGGTGATTCGACGGTGCGCGATCTCGACCTGTTCCTCACCGACCCGAGTGGCGCCGAAGTCGATCGCGACTACGCGCAGGACGCGGATCCGGTGGTGCGCGTGTGTCCGCCTGCCACCGGCGAGTTCACGCTGCGCATGCACATGACCGCGGGGCAGGGAGGCATCCGCCTGGGACTGTTCCGTTGGAACAGCGGCACCTCGGGGGCGGGCATGAGCGGACTTCTCTTCGTCCGCAACGCGGAAGTCACCCGCATCCTCCAGGCCGACGGCTACCAGGGCGACGCGGACTTCGAACTCGTGCGCGGCACGATCCGCGAAGGGCGCTCGGCGACGCGCACCGTGAACCTGCAGAACGGCGCGTGCTACGCGTTCGTGGGCGTGGGCGGCACGGGCGTAAGCGATCTGAATCTCGTGGTGCAACACGGGCGCGCGGCGGTTGCGGAAGACCGGACCCTCGGCGCGTTCCCGGCGGCACGCTATTGCGCGCACGAGAGTGGCGCGCACAGCGTGGTGATCTCGAGCGCGCACGGCAGCGGGGACTTCGTGTTCCGTGTGTTCCGTCGGCAGGACGCGGCGCCGGGGGGCGCGATCTGAGGGGTCTTTGAAGTAATGAGCTGTGGTGGCGCGTCGTGACGCGCCGGCGCGAGCGGATCCTCGAACCGCGCACTCCCGGCCACTGAACGATGCCGCTCGCAGACCCCCGTTCGTAGACCCCTCCCCACCACTTGCATCGTTGCGTTCACTTGCCCCTCCCCGAACGACACTCCGCAGTGCGGAGACTTCGAGTGTCGTCCGAAGAGGGGCACTGGCGATGCTCTGCGTGTGACGCGCGTAGACGATCGCTCGACGCGCGCGAATTGCGAACGCGGCCGGGATCACGGCACGGGTTCTATGTCGAACACCGCGGCGTCGAGCACCCACGCATCCGCACGCCATCGATGCCCGTACCATCCGCCCGCGCCGCGTGGTGAGTGGCATTCGAACATCGGGTCTTCGCCGTCGTCGTATCCCCCGCCCGAGCGGTATTCGCTGTCGATGTGCAACACCCCGCCGCGCACGCCGCGCACGGTGCGCCACGCTTCGATCTTCTCGACGTAGCGGACGAAGCCTTCGTTCGCGTCGGTGCGACAGCGCGGACAGCGCATGGCGCTGAGATGTTCGGACTCCGGTGTGCTGCTCATCGCGGCACTCGATCACGTCGCGCCGAGCCGTCAAACGCGCGTGGACGGGCTATGTCACGCCGCGACGCGTCCGGCCCGCAGCAGCGCAGCCGGCATCGCGAAGCGCAGTCGCCATTGCATCGTGATGGGGCGCTCGCCCTCGGCTTTCTCGGGCTCGACGGGGCCCAGGTAGCAGAACGCCATCGTTACGCCGGGCCGTTCGTCGTTTCGCTCGCGCACGAAGAGCAGCGCCGTGCACTTCTCGCCAACGGGATCGAGGTGCCGTCGGCCGCGCGTCGAATCCTGCGTGGTGTCCGACTTCGATTGCCAATGGAACTGCGTCTCGCTCAGCGGGAAGTCCCGGTAGCGCAGATGCTCTTGCGTCGCCGCGGACTTCGCGAGGGTCGTGAGGAGCAGGTCGTACGCGCCGTTCGCTGTCTTCTCGACGCCGGTGAAGTAGTCGCGGAACTGCCCCTCGCGCGTGCGGTGATCGAACGCGGCGCTCAGCTCGACGCCGAGGTAGCGCGCGTGCAGCACGAGTGGGATCGCGTCGCTCAGTGCGTGCGCCGGCGCGAGGAGCGCATTCGTGCGACGCAGCACCGGGATCAGCTGCGCGAGTTCACCGCGAAGGATCGCGTGACGTGCAAAGGCGTCCGCCGCGCTCGCCGACGACGCGACTTCTTTTCCGTAGAGCACCACGTAGAGCATGTTCGCCATGCGTCGCTCCGCCTCGCTCGTTGGCGCCCGTTCGGCGAGCAACGCCTCCCACGTTTGCAGCCGACGCTCGTCCCCGACGTGCAGCAGCTTGTGCACGTTCGCCAGCGCCTTCGCTTCGTCGTCCGCGCATGGCCGCGCATCGAGCCCGACACTCGCGCGGAGTTCGAACCACGATCGACCTTTGCGATACACGTCGATCGCCGCGACCTCGGTCTCGATCAGAAACGCGTCGAGAGACAGCGATGCGTGCGCCGGCTCACGAAGCAGCTGCTGCAGCCCGCGCCGGTCGTCGGGCACCGCGCGCTCGATCTGCGCGAGCACTTCTTCGCGCGACTGCTCCTCGAACTCGACGAAGCATCCCGACGGCAACCGGCCGAAGCCCTTGTCGACGAATTCGCGCAGCTCACGCGGCGTATGCCCCAGCAGTGCGCGGAGCTTGCGGTCGAAGCGGAACTCCATCCGCTGGCGTCCGGTGAGATCGAACACCACCAGCTCGCTCTTGCCCAGCGCACGGCGCAATCCGCGACCGAGCTGCTGCAGGAACACCGTCGCGCTCTCGGTCGGGCGGAAGAAGAAGAGCGTGTTCACGTTCGGGACGTCGACGCCTTCGTTGTAGATGTCGACCACGCACAGCACTTCGATGAGACCCGCATCGAGATCGGCGCGCGCGGCCCGACGTTCGTGGGTCGGCGATGTACCGGTCAGTGCCTGCGCCTTGAAGTTCGCCTCGCGCAGACGCCGCGCCACTTCTTCCGCGTGCCGCACGTTCGCGCAGAACGCGATCGCGCGCATCTCGCGCGGCCGTCCGACGTGCTCCTGCACCGCGCGCACGGCCCGCTGCACGAACACTTCCGCCGCGCCGATCAGTTTTCCCGCGAGGGCGTCGCTCGCGTAGCGACCCATCGTCCACGCCACGTCGCGTAGATCGACGCCGGCGACGTCGAGCATGTAGTAGCGGAACGGAACGAGCGCGTGCGGGATCGCGTTCCACACCCGCAGATTGCCGATCCACGGACGCGGAAAGTGATGCTCGTAGTCGATGCCGTCGGCGCGTTCCGGGGTGCCCGTGAGACCGAGCAACTCCTTCGGCTGAGCGCGCGCGAGCAAGCGTTGCCAGGTGTCTGCAGCGCTGTGATGCGCCTCGTCGACGATCACCATGTCGAAGCTCGCGACGTCGATCGGCGCGCCTTCACGGAGCGAATCGATCGACGCGAACACGTGTCGTCCGATGCGCGGACGCTCGCCTTCGCACAGCAGCTCACCGAAGTCGCGCAGCTGCAGCGCTGCGCGAAACACACGCCGCGCCTGCTCGAGGATCTCGCGACGGTGCGCGACGTAGAGCAACGAGTCGGCTTCACCATTCGCACGCAGCGCGCGGTAGTCGATCGCGGCCATCACGGTTTTGCCGGTGCCGGTTGCGGCGACCACGAGATTGCGATGACGGCCGAGCGCACGCGCCGCATCGAGTTCTTCGAGCACCGGTTTCTGGAAGTCCTTCGCTTCGATTTCCGCGAGGAACTCGTTCACGCCATCGTCGTTGCGCGCCGACGGTGAGAGCGCACGCACCAGGCGATCGCGCGAGAACGCACTGCGCGGATCGTAGGGTTCGAACATGTGCCGGTCCGACCAGTACTGCTCGAAGGTCTCCGCGATCTGCTCGACCAGTGCCGGCTGCTCGGACTGCGTCACGCGCACGTTCCATTCGAGCCCGTCTGTCTGCGCGGCGTGCGAGAGATTCGAGGAGCCGACGTACGCGGTGGAGAAACCGCTCTCGCGATGGAACACCCACGCCTTGGCGTGCAAACGCGTGATCGCTTCGTCGAACGAGACCTTCACTTCGGTGTTCGGCAGCGACGCGATCCGCTCGATCGCCTTCGCTTCGGACGCGCCCATGTACGTCGTGGTCAACACACGCAGCGGACGCGCGCGTGCGACGCAGAGCAATTCGAACGCGCTGCGCAGTCGCTCGAAGCCGCTGACCTTCACGAACGAACAGAGCAGATCGACGCGGTCGGCACTGGCGAACTCCGAGCGCAGGTGATCGAGCAACGCATCGCCGTCGGCATTCACGATGAGGCTCGCTGCGTGGAGCGATCCGCGCGGCGCGGTGGGTGGCTCGGCGGGCGCCGTCACGATCGCGCGCAAGCGTTCGGCGCGCAGTGCGAGTTCGGCAGGGCGTGGGAACGAACGCGGCGCGTGCTTCTGCAGCGCGCTGAGTACGTCACGCGCGAGTGCGAGTGACTTCGCGGTGTCGCCTTCGTGCGCGCGGAGCGCGAGGTCGATCGCATCGTTGAGCAGCGAGGTCAGCGTCGACGACGGCGGCGCGGACGCGCTGATGGCTTCCGTGTGCGCGGAGAGCGGCGGTTTCAACGCTGCGAGAAGCGCGGCGACGTGCTCGGAGACGACCTCGTCATAGATGCCGGGAACGAGCGCGGGACGGCGAAAGGAACTCATTGGAATCCGCGAGCGTCAGAGGCGGCCAGGCAAGGTGTCGAGGGGAATGAGGCGCGGG
>CBIHQZ010000537.1:0-5394 GCA_966212315.1 uncultured Myxococcales bacterium | reverse complement strand
GATGATCGCGATCGCGAACGGCCGCTGCGTCTCGCTGCCCATCCCGTTCGAGAAAGCAGCCGGCACCAGACCCAGCACCGCGAGCGCTGTCGTGAGCAACACGGGTCGCATCGCATCGCGCGCCCCCTCGACGACCGGGTCGTTCGCGCCCTGCGTGATCGCGGTTTCGATCCCGCCGCACACGAGCACACCCGCCAGCGCGACCTGCCCGAGCAATGCGATCGCGCCGACTGCAGCCGCGACCGAGAAGTTCTCGCCGCACACGCGCAGTCCCGCGATCGATGCGAGCGCCGCCAGCGGCAGGATCGCCGCGATGGACACGGTCGGCCGCCAGCGACGGAAGTTCGCGAACAGCACACCGACGATCACGACCAGCGCGATCGGCACGACGACCGCGAGGCGTCTCATCGCGCGTTGCTGGTTCTCGAACTCGCCGCCCCATGCGATCGAGACATCGCGCGTGCCCGCGAGTGCGGTGGCGACGCGCGCACGACCTTCGTTCACCACCGAGCCGAGATCGCGGCCGCGCACGTTGAATTTCACCGCGACGAATCGCGACATGTCTTCGCGCCAGATCGCCGCGCGCCCGCGGGTGAATCGTACGTCCGCGACTTCGGCGAGTGTCACTCGTCGCGCGCCGTCACCGATCACCAGCCGCCCGAATGCGTCGGGATCGGCACGCACCGCGTCGGGCAATCGCAGCGCGACACCGTAGCGTCGCTCGCCCTCCCACACAGAGGTCGCGACCTTGCCGCCGAGTGCGATCTCGATGGTTGTCTGCGCTTCGTCGACCGAGAGCCCGTGCTGCGCGAGGCGATCGCGATCGAGTTCGATGCTCACCTGCGGCGCATCGCCCGATTGATAGATCGAGAGATCGGCGACGCCCGCGACGGTCGCGAGTTCGTCGCGCACGCGCTCGGCCGTCGCCGCGAGGCGCGCGAGGTCATCGCCGCGGATCTTCACCACGACCTGACCGATGATTCCCGAGATCGTCTCGTACACGCGGTCGGTGATCGGTTGCGAGAAGTTGTATTGAACGCCGGGAATCTCGGCGAGGCTCCGGCGAAGTTCGTCTTCGAGATCGCGCCGCACAGCACCACGCCGCCATCGATCCATGGGCGCGAGCGCGACGAAGAACTCGACGTTGTTGGGGCCCTCGGCCTGCGCCGCTTGTTCGGGACGACCGATGTGCGACAGCACGTCGACCGCCTCGGGCAGAGCAAGAATGCGCCGGCGAATCTCGGGTACGTGGTCGCGCACTTCGTCGAGCGCGATGGTCGAAGGGAAGATCGCGGTGATGTAGAGCCCGCCCTCGTTCAACTCGGGGAGGAACTCGGTGCCGACGCCGCGTGCGATGCGCGCCATCCCGACGGACGCGACGATGACGCCCACGAAGAGCGCGACGCGAACAGGTCGCAGACGACGCAGCGCCCACGTGTAACCGCGCCCGAGTGCATCGAGCCATGCGCCCTCGCCGTGGGGAATCTTCGCGGGGAGGAGCGCCGTCGCGAGCGCGGGCACCACCGTAGTCGCCGCGACGAGCGCACCGAGCAATGCGAAGACGTACGTGAACGCCATCGGCGCGAAGATCCGTCCTTCGACCCGCTCGAGTGCGAAGATCGGGACGAGCCCGGCGACGATGATCAACATCGCGAACGTCACCGAACGCGCCACGCGTGCACTCGCGCGAGCGATCAAGCGACCGCGTTCCCCGCGATCCGGCGTGGTCTTCTCGCGTGCGAGCGTGTGCAGCACCGACTCGACGACGACCACCGCACCGTCGACGAGGATTCCGAAATCGATCGCGCCGAGCGAGATCAGATTCGCTGAGCGACCCATGATCCGCAGTGCGAGGAACGCGCAGAGCAACGCGAGCGGGATCACGACCGCCACGATGAGCGCGGAGCGGAACGAACGCAGGAAGAGCCACAGCACCAGCACGACCAGTGCCGCGCCGTGCAAGAGATTGTGCGCGACGGTGTCGAGCGTCGACGCGATGAGCGTGCCGCGGTCGTAGAACGGAACGATGTGCACGTCGCGCGGAAGCACCTCGCGATCGAGCGTCTCGACGCGTGCACGCAACGCTTCCAGCACCTCACTGGGGTTCTCGCCGCGACGCAAGAGCACGATCCCTTCGACGACCTCGTCGTCTTCGCCGCGACCGACCGAACCGCGACGCGGCGTCGAGCCTTCGACGATGTCTGCGACGTCTCGCACCCGCACCGGCACGCCGGCCTGCTCGCGCACCAGCGCCGCACCGATGTCCGCGGGATTTCGCACCGTACCGAGACCGCGCACCACGAACTCTTGCGAGCCGATGCCCACGTAGCCGCCGCCCGCATTCGAGTTCGCACGCTCGAGCGCGCGAAACACATCGGCGATCGACACGCCGACACCCGCGAGTCGCACCGGATCGATGCGCACTTCGTACTGACGCTCGAACCCACCGAAGGTCACGACGTCCGCGACGCCACTCACGGCGCGCAATCGTCGTTCGACCACCCAGTCCTGCAGTGAACGCAGATCACGTTGCGAACGCGGGCCGTGCAGCGTGTAGCGAAAGATCTGCCCCACCGGCGTCGCCTGCGGACCGAGCACCGCTTCGACCGCATCGGGCAGCGACGCTTCGTGCAAACGCTCACCGACCAGCGCGCGATTCTCGCGATCGGTCGCACGATCGTCGAACCGCAAGCTCACCAGTGAGAGCCCGAAGACCGACACCGAACGCAGGTTCGTCATGTGCGGCGTTCCCGCGAGTACGCGCTCGAGTTCGAGAGTGACGCGGCGTTCGACTTCTTCCGCGGACTGACCCGGAAACGCGGCGACGACGTCGACCGATGCATCAGTGACATCGGGGAACGCCTCGACCGGCAGCGACCGAAACGCATTAAGTGCAATGGCAGCGAACAGCGTCGCGAGCGCGAGCACCGCCGGCCACCGCCGAACCGAGAATTCGACGATCGAGCGAAACATTCGTGGTGGGACCGATCCGTGGGAAGTGCTGTCGCTAGAGCAGCAATTGATCGAGTTCGCCGTCGAGCAGCACCGCGCCGCGTACGACGACTTCTTCGCCCGCGCTGACACCGCGCGCGATCTGCATCCGATCCCCCATGGACAATCCGAGCGTCACGCTGCGGCGCTCGAGCAACGCCTCGGCGACGCGGACGAACACCACCGGCGCATCGCGTCGCAGCAGCACGGCACTGCGCGGCACGATCACCGACGTTCCCGAACCAGAAGCCTGCACTTCGACCCGCGCGACCATCTGTGCGGCGAGTCGTCGGTCTTGCGTCCGCGGCGCGCAGGCGGCCTCCGCGGAGCGCGTGGTCGGATCCACCGCGCGAACGATCTGCGTGATGGTCCCATCGATTCGATCACCGCCGAGGGCACTCACGGTGAACGCACATGGCATCCCTTCTTCGAGCCACACGGCGTCGCGCTCCGGGAACGAAGCACGCACGACGAGGCGAGAAGGATCGCCGATCAGAAAGGCCGGCTGCGCATCGTCGGGTGCGACGCGCTCGCCGGGGTCGACGGTGCGAAGAAGTACGCGTCCGCCGGATGTTGCTCGAAGCGTGAATCGGTCGCCGCTGCCGCCCGCGACGCCCGCTGCACCGAGCGCCGCGCGGTATCCCGCCGCAAGCGCGCGAGTACTCGTGACACGCGCACGGGCCTCGGCGACTTCGCGTTCGGTCGCGGTGCCATCGACAACGAGTCGTTCGAAGCGCGCGAGGTTCTGCGTTTCGGTCGTCGCCGAGACATCCGCATTCGCCAGTTCTGCACGGAGACGTGCGACTTCGCTGCTGCGCAACTCGACCAGCGGTGCGCCGCGCGCGACCGTGTCATCGACGCTCGTTCGCACGCGCTCGACGAACGCGGGAAACGGCACGCGCACTGCGTATTGCGCATCGGGGGCGAACCCGAGCCTGCCGTACCCGACCAGCATCGCCTGCACGCCGGTGGTGCGCGCACGCTCGGTTTCGAGGCGCGGATCGAGGTCGCGGCGCAATCGCAAGCGCGACGGTTCGCCGGGTTCGAGTCGATACGGCGGCGCGAAGTCGGTCGCACGTGCGGATGTGTTCGCCGTGTGTCGTTCACATCCGGCGATCGCAGCGGCCAGACCGATCGCGAAGCCCGCGGTGAAGATCGCAACCTCGAACCAGCGAGTGGGCGGCGGCGTAGGCTGTCGTACATCCGGCGTCGGATCGTGATCGAACATCGAGCGAGACGAGTGCACCGCGCGTGCCGATCGAGAAATCACGCATTCGCCGCACTACGGGACGCGGGCGTTGTTTCATTCCGCAACGCTGCGTCGGATTGCGACGTTCAGTCGTGCGCCGGCGTCCGCGCGTAGCGTTCGAGCTTCCGGTAGAGCGTGGTGCGTTCGATCCCGAGAATCTGCGCCGCGAGGCTCTTGTTGCCGCCGACCGCTTGCATCACGCGAAGGATGTAGCGTCGCTCGAGGTCCTCGATCGTCACCAGTTCGCTCGGATCGTCGGCGGCGACGACCACTTGTTGCGGGCGATACGCGCGCACCCGCTCGGGGAGGTCGTCGACCGCGATCTGTTCGTAACGCGCCAGCGCGACCGCGCGCTCCATCGAGTTCTGCAGTTCGCGCACGTTGCCGGGCCACGGGTACGCGAGCAATCGTTCGGCGGCCGGTGCCGAGAGGCCAGTGACCGGTTTTCCGCCGCGCGTCGCGAAGTGCTGCACGAAGTGTTGCGCCAGCACGAGCACATCGGCTCCGCGTGCACGCAACGGTGGGATGTCGAGACGGATCACTTCGAGTCGATAGAGCAGGTCTTCGCGAAAGCGCTTCTCTTCGATGAGCGTTGGAAGATCGCGATGCGTCGCCGAGACGACGCGCACATCGATCGGCACTTCCTGATTCCCACCGACCGGCCGCACCGTGCGTTCTTGCAGCGCGCGCAGGATCTTCGGTTGCAGCGCCATCGGCATGTCGCCGATCTCGTCGAGAAACAGCGTGCCGCCCGAGGCTTGTTGCAAGAGCCCCACGCGCGCGTTCTTCGCGTCGGTGAACGCGCCGCGCGAGTGACCGAACAGCTCCGCTTCGAGCAGTGTTTCGGGGAGCGCCGCGCAGTTGATGGCGACGAACGGTCCATCGCGCCGCGGGCTTCGCCGATGCAGCGCGCGCGCGACGAGTTCCTTGCCCGTCCCGGTCTCGCCAGCAATGAGCACCGACGCGTCGCTGTCGGCCACGCGTGCGACCACATCGAAGAGCGAAGCCATCGCGGGGCTCGCACCGAGGATCTCGTCGAAGTGCCGCGTCTCTTCCACCGTGCGCCGCAGCACACGTACTTCCTCGCGCAGACTCCGCATCTGCGCCGCGCGCCGGAGGCTCATCGCGAGCACTTCGATGTCGAAGGGCTTGGT